>CACZPW010000141.1 GCA_902783115.1 uncultured Ruminococcus sp.
GTTATTATCTATAACGGTATACCGACCTCAAATATCAGTAATATTTATCCCGAATACGGAAGTGTAACCGTTTTGGACAGCGATTATGACGGCAGATATGATTGCGTAATAATCGAGGCATACGAGGTTATGCGTGCGGAGTATATAGACACCAAAAATGAAACCATATACGATTATGAAAACAATTTAACGCTTGATTTGTCAGGAGTGAGCATGTACGAGGTTTTCAAGGACGGAAAATTGGGTACTTTGGCAACCGTATCAAAGAACGATACTCTTCTTTTGGCACCGAGCTATTATTCGTTCGGGAACAGCATCTCCGATGCCGAGACGATAGCGATTTATGCTTCAAATTACAAAATACGGGGTACTGTCGAGCGTATAAGCAAGGACTACATATATGTAAATGATGCAAAGTACAAAATAAGTGATGATGCAAGAGCACAGCTTCAAACAGGTATTTATGTAGAGCTTGAGCTTGATTATTTTGGCAGAGTTTCACGCTGTACGCCGGCGACTGCCATGAATAATTACGGATATATCCTATCATACGGACCGGAGGACTGGGACAATGAAAAACCTGTATATGTAAGAATATTTACACAGGACGGTGAGATGAAAGTCTTTAATTTAAACGACAGCATTATATACAGCGGATATTTGGCAAACGGCACATATACAGAGCAGAGCAAAATAAGCAACGGCACCTTCTTAAACCTGCTCAAAAATGATGCAGAAGCTATGGACGAGGTGGTAACATACACTGTAAATACAGACGGAACAATAAAATCCATACGCTTTGCCGACACATCAAAGGTAAATGACCCGATGGCTGATAACAAGGGCGGGTTAATGAAAAATTATGACCGCACCTCCATAACTGCAAGGAATATTTTTGTCGGAACAAGCTACAGAGTGGATTCGGGAACTCTTATATTCAAAGTCCCGTCGGGTGGTTACAGCCGTAACGATGATGATTATTCCGTTTATTCAACAACCAACTTTGAAGAAACGACATTTTCGCATGTAAAGGTATACAATGCCTCCGATAACAAGATTGCAGGCGTTATTGTGCTTGAAAGCGACGATGGTGACGAGCCGTCAGAGGTTATCGGCAATAATGTATTTGTAATCGACTCCATAGGCACATCAAGAAACGGTGACGGAGATAGGGTTGTGCTGTTAAGCGGAGTACAGGCAGGTGTGTATAAGGATTTGGCATTTGCAAAGGAATCAATGGAGGTAGGCGGAGGAAAGTGGTATAGCACAAGGAGAAAGACCTCCGATGACCTTCAGGCAGGCGATGTTATCCAGTACGGTGTAGATTTAAACGGTTATATAAACGCCTATCAGGTTTTGTTTGCGCCGAGTGAGCAGGTATTTAGCTCCAATAAATCCGTGGCAAGAGATAACCAAGGCTACTTAAGCGGTTTAAATACGATAGAGGGCAGAGTTACCGCTTCAAACGGCAGGAGCATTATGGTTGACGGAATTGATTTTTCAATCCTCACGGGCGAGGGCAGCATAACGGTTGTTAATGACGGAAAGGTAGAAGCCGGCAATCCTGCAAGCATAGATGTAGGCGATTATGTCTTTGTAAGGAATAACAGGCTGTATGCGCGGGATATTGTTGTTTACAAATAAAAGCTGTTTACAAGGAGGTATGGTATGAAAAAAAGAAAAAATCGACTTATTGCATTGTGTATGAGTGTTATGTGTTCGGTGCCGTCAATGCCCGCATTGGCGCACAGCGGCGTAGCTCTTACGCAAGAGAATGTCGGCGTCATAAACAGCACCAATAGCAGAATTTCATTATCAGACGGAGAATTAACAGCCGTTGTGAACGGCGGCGGTATTTGTGCCTTGGCAAAAGGCACTGTGGACATATCGGATAGTGACTGTATTGTACTTGGATTTACGGTAGACAAGTCTGTAAATTTCAGATATGACACAGCCTTGCAAATGGGATTTGTTGGTGAGGGCTCAAAGGGTGAGGTAACTATAACCGGCAATACGCTTTGCGTAGAGGACAAAAGATTTTATCTTAGTGACGGTAAACATAATGTGGCAATAATGCAAGATGTGTCGGAGCAGACAATGAGCGTTCGTATTGACAAAAAAACAGTTGGGGTTTTTACATATACGAATAATATGCTTGCCGGAACGACCGATTGGCGTATATATGCGTTCTCACCAAAGCATTTGTACAAGGCATCGGAATTTAAGTTAAGAGATATGTATATCTCAACCGACAGGGCTGATTTTGAATTTGAGGAGGAGCCAGAGCCGTTGGATAATACGGTATTTAAGGTATTTGAAACCTATGATGATTTGCCTGTGGCTCTTGCAATGACTTATACGGGCTATTCGTGGACGGGCGATGAGAAGGTATCATTTGTACCTAAGGTTATGGCTGACCAAAGCAATCCGGATAACAGGGTTTTGGAGCTTGCAAGCACAAGCCGAGGTACGGAAAATGATGAAACAAACTCAATTGACCTTTACGGTGTAACGGATTTTGCGTCGGGTAAAAATGTAGTTGAGAATGATATTCTCATACCCTCTGCCGATGATACGGTAGAATTTTCGCTAAAATGCGGCACAAAAAAGTGTGAGCTTTTGCAGATTAAAAACGGCAAGGCAGCTTTGGGTGATAATAACGCTTTGGATATAGCTCTTGGTGAGTGGCAGAATATTGCGTTTATAGTTGACACTGAAAACAGGTCATATGATGTGTTTGTGAACAGGGAAAAAATCACATCAGCCGATATAACTACAATGACGGGCGCTAATTTAAAGTCAGCGGACTGTAATTTTTATCTTACCGTTACAACCCCTGCAATATGTGCCGATAAAATTTTACTTGATAATTACAAAGTGTATGTAAACGACAGCTTTGTAAGCGATAAAGCGCTGGAAGCAATACGGCCTCAAAGATTTTTCGCAGAAAAAGAAACGGGACCAAAATCGCAGAAACTCAAAAGCGCAGTTGCAATGGCGGTTGATACGCCTGCAGTAAAGGCATTTGGCGAAAATACTACGGCAAAGGTAGACGGCGTGGCGGTATCGCCTTATAAGAGCGCAGGCGGTAATGTTATGGTACCGTATGAGTATGTAAAAGAGGTATATAACAAGCAGATTGAAAATAATACGCTTATTGGCGAAACCGTAA
>CACZPW010000142.1 GCA_902783115.1 uncultured Ruminococcus sp.
CAACAGGGTGCTGGAAACGGGTTGGGTTTGTTGAGTTACCTGTGATTGAAACATCAACGCCCTCCTTGTGCATGATAGCAACGCCTTCACGGACATCGTCCGCACCGTAGCAGCGAACCTTTGCCCTTTCGCCCTTTGAATACGCCGTTTCTTCAACTATCGTAAGCTCGCCCGTATAGTAGTCAAACTTTGTCTGAACATAAGTAAAGCCGTTAATTCTTGAAATAATCTTTGCGGCGTCCTTACCAAGACCGTTTAAGATTACTCTTAAAGGCTCTTTTCTCGCCTTATTTGCGCTGTTTGCAAGACCGATAGCGCCCTCTGCCGCCGCAAACGACTCATGACCTGCAAGAAAGGCAAAGCATTTTGTTTCCTCTCTTAAAAGCATTGCGCCCAGGTTTCCGTGACCTAAGCCAACCTTTCTGTCGTCCGCAACCGAGCCGGGAATACAGAACGACTGAAGTCCCAGACCGATCTTCTCGGCAGCCTCGGCAGCGTTTGCAACCTTTTCCTTTAATGCGATAGCCGCGCCTACCTCATACGCCCAAGCCGCATTTTCAAAGCAGATGGGCTGGATACCCTTCGTTATCGCGTATGCGTCAACGCCGTATGAATCGCAGATCTCCTTTGCTTCTTCTATTGATGAAATGCCATGCTTTTTAAGCTCCGCATTTATCTGATCAATTCTTCTTTCGTAGCTTTCAAATAATGCCATTACCGTTTACCTCCCTCATTATTCTTCTCTCGGGTCGATAAGCTTTATAGCATCATCAACACGACCGTACTGACCGCTTGCTTTTTCCAAAGCCTCGTTTGCGTCCATACCCTTTTTGATCATTTCCATCATCTTGCCCAAGTGAACGAACTTATAGCCGATTATGGTATCGTTTTCGTCAACGGCAATCTTTGTAATATATCCCTCCGCAAGCTCAAGGTAACGGGGGCCCTTCTTTGAGGTTGCATAGGTTGTGCCAACCTGCGAACGCAGTCCCTTGCCCAGATCCTCAAGTCCTGCGCCTATGGGCAGACCGTCCTCAGAAAATGCGGTTTGTGTGCGGCCGTAAACTATCTGCAAAAACAGCTCACGCATTGCCGTATTTATCGCATCACATACAAGGTCGGTATTCAATGCCTCCAAAATCGTCTTTCCGATAAGGATCTCGGACGCCATCGCCGCAGAATGCGTCATACCCGAACAGCCTATGGTCTCTACAAGCGCTTCTTCGATAACGCCGTCCTTAACGTTTAACGTAAGCTTACAGCCACCCTGCTGCGGCGCGCACCAACCGATGCCGTGTGTCAAGCCCGAAATGTCCTTGATCTCCTTTGCCTGTACCCACTTGCCCTCTTCGGGAATAGGAGCAGGCCCGTGATATGTACCCTTTGCCAGAGGACACATCTTTTCTACTTCTGCTGAATATTTCATATGTATACTCCTTTCATTTAACGGTGATCTCTCACCCGCTATTTTGTATTGTACCACAAATTTCAAAGCATATCAACATAAATTTACAATCTCATCGCCGTATTTTTCCGCAAATTCCATTGTTTTTCCCGTTCCGCTGCGCGGGTTTATGCAGTAGGCGATGCAGTATTTTGCGTCCATCGCCATTTTTCGGTTTCTTTTATGCATACAATCCCTTGTATACTCGGATTCTGTGACGTACACGATATTATCCGCCTTTGACATAATGAGCCTGCATCTGTATGCGTCATAAACGCTCCATTTACGCATCTGATCGTAGCACGGAAGATACAGATTGAGCCGTATGGCGGGATATTTCTCTTTGAACTTTAACACCTCCTCGGCGCAGACCGTATCAAAGCCCAGCGCGCCGCCCGCTATAAAGTCGCGCACTCCGCTGTTTATTTTTTTCTCTATTTCTTCCGCAAGCCTTTTTATTATCCGCACATCTTCGGGAAACACCCTGTGTCCCGTAAAAAAGCACGCTGTTTCTCTGTTCATAATACGCCTCTTACCCCAATTCTCTGATTTGTATTATACATCAGCTTCCAAAAAATTTCAATCCCATTATTTTAACGTAAGCCCTGTCCGCCGTATGTGAAAATCACAGGAAACAGTTACCGGATATTTTAATATGCCGTCCCTGTTTTTGTAATAATCCCCGTTTGTCAAAAATATTGACTTTGAATGTTCCGCGATCCCCAAAACGTCCGCACCCTTGCCCACCACAAGCTCTTTTATGAATTTATCGCACGCTTTTTTTATTTCCCCGCCCGCATACGCTTCAAGCCTGTCAATATCGGTGCTGCCCGTAAAGCCTGCGGGAGGAGAATGCAGATCTGCGTTTAAGAAAAGCCGTATATTTACCGTTTTTTTCTCTGTATCTATACGCATGCGGGGCTTTTTTTTCTTGGTAATATCCATTGTTACGGTGCGCCCGCCGGCTGCCCGCACCGTCACATACGCATGCTTGAAATCGCCGCGCATAAGCTTATAAACCTCGCACACCGCCAAGGAGCCAACCGCCTTCGCCCTGTCTCCCTCAAATACCGCCATGCCTGCCGTTTCGCTTTTATTGCTCTCGTTTACGGCAAGCTGTCCGGCTATATAGTTTCGCAGCCCGAATTCAAAATTTGAACTTATCAAAGGCGCATTTTTCTGATCCTCGTTTTCGTACTCCGCCGGGTCCTTACCCTCGCTTGAGCTGTTTTCATCATCGCCTTTATCCTGCTTCATACCGGTTTTTATTTTCAGTATTTCCATGCCGCCAAGCCCCGTATCGGGATCCACGAGCGCTTCGCTTTGCGCCGATATCACTCCGGATACGGGCACGACATTTGCGGTATTATCGGCGCGGTTACGGCAAAAATCCTCAAGCGTCATTTTGGGAACGCCGATGGAGTCGTTTTGCTCAAATATAAGTCTGTAATATTTTGCGGGATTTACCTCTACCACAGGTCTTACCGAATATAAATAGTCCCTCGCGCTCCCCCTCGATACGGTAAGATATATATCCGGGCGCACGCTTTCGTCCTTGGCAAGCGATTCGATTATGTCCGCAACTCCCTCCTGCGCGATTTTAGCCGATATCACCGCAAGGCTTGCGTGGGACAGCACAAGCTCCTTTGAAACGGTGTGATTCCCCAGCGATATTGCCGAGGAAATATTCGGCGCCTCGACTACCAGGTTTTCCACTATCCCGTTCCCCTCCCCGCCTTGCTCTGCGCCGCCGCTTATCTGCGTAGGCCGCGCAAACTGTATGGTGACCGTGTAATTTCCGTTCGGCGCTTCATCAAAGCCGAGCGCCGTCACATACGCCTCGTCGTTTGGCTCCACGCCCGTGCAGCCCGAAAGCATACCGCATAAAATCACGGCAAAAAGCGTTCCCGTTTTCTTCATTTTTATATCGTTCCCTCCCGAGATATAAAACAATTCAAAACGCCTTGGCATTTTGTACTTTATTTATTCCCTATTCCTTATCACCTTTCGCCTGTCTGAATTTATTCAGACTTATAATCGCCCCGAACAGCAGCGGCAGCAAAAACACCGGCGGATATTTTATTATTTCTATGATATTCTCATAAAATACCGTATTCCACATACTTTGCGGAAGCCGCGCGACGGCGTATCCGCAAATTGCCACGTGAATTATCAGCGGGCGTATTTCCTTTATTCCGAAGGCTTGGCGCAGAACAAGCGCCATTGCATATATATACG
>CACZPW010000143.1 GCA_902783115.1 uncultured Ruminococcus sp.
CTCCTTGTTGGCTTTGATACTGTGTACCTTCTTTATGGTCTGAGCATAGCGCCTGGTATAGTCTTCAAGATGCGCCTTATCATCGATCATAACGTCCCAAAGCATACGGCAATTCTGCATTTCGTAAACAAGACCGTAGCTGTCGCCCACCTTGACGACATCAAAGGGAATAACTGCGGGCACACCCGCCACAAAGGCGTTCCTTGCATTTTCCTGCTCTTTTTTGATATGTATATCATAGTTTACGGAGGGCAGATAAACTTTTACGACGGTTTCATCGTCAAGCCGGTAAACGGTATTCAAACCGGTAATGCCGATCTTCTCCTTGCCCTCGATGCTGATCTCGCGCATGGGCTTTTCGGTATTGATATCTCCGGCAGCCTTGACATCGAAAAGCTCTGTAAAGCCCGTGGTGTTAAATATATCGTAAACATCTTCGGACACGTTTTCGATAACAAGCTTTTCCTTGAAGCTCTTGCTTACCTTCAAAAGCACACGAAGACCGGCGCTGGAAATATAAGTCAGCTTTCCGGCATCAAATGCGGGGGTCTTGTCGGTTTTGTCAAGTGCCGAAAAAATCTCCTGTTCGGTCTGTCCGGCGTTTGAAGTGTCGATCCTGCCCTCTAAATACAGGAGCAGGTTGTTGTTTTCCGTTGATGTCTGCATGATTCTTCCTCCTTAAACTATGATAGTATTATGATCTAAGACGTCTGCATTCTTCATGAAACGCAGATACTTGCTGTAAAAAAGGCGGCTATGCTCTCCCGCAGCCACTAAAAGACAGTTTCTATAAAATAATATTTATCAGGAAAAGGAAAGGTCGGCTGTGCAAATAAATCGCATAATCATACCCTCGTCAATCCTTCCTTTTGAAAAATCACAAAGAATTTCATTTAGCATATTACCGACTGTAAATGAACTTTGTTGTATGTATTATAGCATAAATTCACAGAAAAGTCAAGCAATTCCGGAAATTTTTCAGCATTTTTTCACTGAAACAATTTGTCGTTGATTGATATATTTGGTATATGAGACAATTATCCACATATAAAAAATTGTATTCACCCGGATAATGGATATTATGCTTCAACGGTTACTTTTGTTATGTGCCGAAATATAGATAAGTTTAAGACAGGGACAGCGGGCTGTATTTTACGAAAATACCGAGAAATCCATTGAAAAACAGGGCCGGCTATGATATAATATGTTTATCATCAGAAATGAAAGTGATACGATTTGAAAATACTGATTGCAGAGGACGACAAAGACAGTTATTTTTGATAATACCCTTGAATTTGTTAAGGGCAGCGTCCGAGATAGCAAAACGTTTTTTGTATGTTACTGTATCTTCTTCCTCCATATCGCTGAATATAATAATATCAGGACAAGTCTCACTTAAAAAATAAACAAAACAGTGCTGTATAATTCTCGTTGCTATTGTTTCTATTTTCGTCGGGACATTGTTAATAAATCCATTCAAGTATCCATCTAGTTCTACAATGGTACAGCAATCGTTATTTTCTGCCTCTAATAAAGAGTCTTCAATTTCAATTTGTTCTAAATCAAAATCAAATTTTCTCATAAAAAAAGACTTATTCTCCAAAAATGTACTTGTTATATGAACAGACGAGAAAGCCTTCAACCAGGAAAAACGTCCTACGCCCTTTCCTCCTATCGAAAGCTTATATTCTGAATCTGCTTCCATAAAAGAAGCCATATTATCACTATTAAAACCTACTCCATTATCATATATTTTAAACCCTCTTACAGTGTCTTCATTAGAACCAGAAATCAGTGTTCGTTCACGAATTACTTCTATCTCTATTTTTCCATGTATTGTAGGCTCTATTATTCTGCGTTCATCAATTGAATTGATTGAATTTACTATAGCCTCATATAAAGGTACCAAAGGTCTATTTTTAGGCAATGAAAAGTTTCTAACTTTTCATTTTAAGTTTGATGAAAATTTTCTCTTCATACCGCCAATCCTCTTTTCTTAATATGGACATAAGCCAATCACAAAATAGTCAGTTATTTCAGATGTAATAAATTAATTCATATTTTCTTGATTGATTTCCGAATAGAAATGATAAAAGACTTTATATCAATGAAACCAACGATTTTATGCTATTATTCTATACCTTGTATACACATACTCATA
>CACZPW010000144.1 GCA_902783115.1 uncultured Ruminococcus sp.
CCGGTATCTGTGGGTGCCAATAACGTTTCCTCGGATATAACGGACGCCATAAACTATATAAATCTGCACTATAAGGATAATCTTACGCTTGATATGCTTACACAAAAGCTTTTGATAAGCAAATTTCATTTTTGCAGACAGTTTAAGTCGGCAACGGGAACTACATTTTTGGAATATCTTAACAATGTGCGTCTTGCCCACGCACACAGGCTTTTAAGCGAAGGAAAAATGACGGTTTCGGATATAGCTTCAAAAACAGGCTTCGGCTCGGCGGCATATTTTTCAAGGATATTCAAAAAAACCTACGGCATGTCTCCCAAACAGCTGCAAAACAAGCTGTAGTTTACATAAATCACAAAATATAGGATCAAATTGGTATTTTTACACAATATCTATTGATTTTAGCAGCTTGTTATGATATAATTCAAATATAATTTACCTTGAACGGAGAATATTGATTATGAAACAGTTTGATACAACAGATCTACCTGTAAAACCGAGAATCAAAAAGCTGATCGCAGATTTATTTGAAAAATTACCCGAAATCGAGGCAGACCGTGCTGTGCTTTTGACTCAAAGCTATAAGCAGACGGAAAATTTGCCTATCATAAAGCGCCGTGCACTTGCTTTTTATAATATTTGCGAGAATATCCCGATAACGATCCGCGATATGGAACTTGTTGTCGGCTCCGCAACAAAAGCGCCGAGAGGCTGTCAGGTATTCCCCGAATATTCGTATGAATGGCTTGAAGCTGAATTTGATACGGTTGAAAAAAGAGAGGCTGATCCCTTCTACATATCGGAAGAAACGAAGGCTAAATTAAAGGAAGTATATCCGTACTGGAAAAACAAAACGACCTCAGAGCTTGCAACCGCATATATGGCTCCCGAGGCAAGGCTTGCAATAGAGCATAATATGTTTACGCCCGGAAACTATTTCTATAACGGTATCGGGCATTTTACGGTCGATTACGGAAAGATAATAAAAATAGGCTACCGGGGCTTAATGGAAGAAACGGCGGCAGAGCTTTCAAAACTGAATATATTTGACGCCGATTACATACGCAGAAAAGAATTTCTTGAGTCTGTTATAATCTGCTGCGATGCGGCTACCATATACGCAAAGCGTTATGCGGCATTGGCAAAGGATATGGCGGATTCTTGCCCCGATCCCGAGCGGAAAGCGGAGCTTTTGACGATATCCAAAAACTGTAAAAAAGCGCCCGAATACGGCGCAACATCGTTTTACGAGGCTTGCCAGTGCTTCTGGTTTATTCAGATGCTCTTGCAGGTTGAATCGAGCGGACATTCCATTTCGCCCGGACGCTTTGATCAGTATATGTATCCGTATTACAAGGCAGATATGGACAAAGGTATATTAACAAGGGAATTTGCTCAGGAGCTTACAGACTGTATATGGGTAAAATTAAACGATTTGAACAAGTGCCGCGACGCCGCTTCGGCGGAAGGCTTCGCAGGCTACAGCCTGTTCCAGAACCTTTGTGCCGGCGGTCAGACAGAGGACGGGCTTGACGCTACAAACGATATGTCGTTTATATGTATTCAGGCTTCAATGCACACACGTCTCCCCGCACCGTCATTCTCGGTGCGTGTGTGGAACGGAACGCCCAATATCTTTATGATAAAATGCGCCGAGCTTACAAGAACAGGTATAGGTCTGCCCGCTTATTATAATGACGAGGTTATTATCCCCGCACTTATGTCAAGAGGCGCAACCTTGCAGGAGGCGCGCGGATATAACATAATAGGCTGTGTTGAGCCTCAGGTACCGCATAAAACAGACGGCTGGCACGATGCCGCATTCTTTAATATGTGCCGCCCGCTTGAGCTTGTATTCTCAAACGGTATGGATAAGGGTGTGCAGGTAGGCTTAAAGACCGGCGATGTAACAAAGTTCAATACGTTTGATCAGTTCTTAAACGCATACAAGCTTCAAATGCAGTATTTCATACAGCTTCTGGTAAATGCGGATAACGCGATAGACTGCGCTCATGCAGACCGCTGTCCCCTGCCCTTCCAATCGGCAATGATAGATGACTGTATCACAAAGGGCAAATCTCTGCAGGAGGGCGGTGCAAAGTATAACTTTACAGGCCCGCAGGGCTTTGGTATAGCAAATGTTGCGGATTCGTTATATGCGATAAAAACACTTGTATACGACGAGAAAAAGGTAACTATATCCCAATACAAGGATGCTTTGATGAATAATTTCGGTAAGGGCTACACCAAAAAGGCAATTTCCAATATGCTAAAGGAAGCGGCGGAGCATCTGAGCGCCCAAGGCAAGCCTGTTACAAAGGAAATCTTAAACGATATGTTTGAGGCGCTTAGGGACAATACTCTTTGCACAGACGCCGAAAAGGCGGCATATGACAAGCTTTTATCGCTTATAGACGATGTTCCCAAATACGGTAACGATATAGAGGAGGTCGATATGTTTGCAAGAAATTCGGCTTACATCTATACCCGTGAGCTTGAAAAGTATAAAAACCCGCGCGGAGGTATGTATCAGGCAGGCTTGTATCCGGTATCGGCAAACGTTCCCCTCGGCGAGCAGACGGGCGCCACACCCGACGGCAGACTTGCAAACACACCGGTTGCAGACGGCGTCGGACCGTTCTCGGGTAAAGACAAGTTCGGACCTACCGCGGCAACGAACTCGGTATCGGTGCTTGACCATGCTATTGCCTCAAACGGTACGCTGTATAACCAGAAATTCCATCCGTCGGCACTTGCGGGACTCAGCGGTTTGCAGTCGTTTGCCGATTACATCCGCGCATACTTTGATCGTAAAGGTATGCATATGCAGTTTAATGTCGTATCAAGAGAAACGCTGCTTGACGCTCAGGCGCACCCCGATCAATATAAATCGCTTGTTGTGCGTGTGGCGGGATATTCTGCGTTGTTTACAACACTGTCAAAATCCTTACAGGACGATATTATCAACCGTACAGAGCAGACGTTCGGTATGTAATTTAAGGAGCAGTTATGCATAATATTTTAGAAACAAAAGGCAGGATATTTGATATTCAGCGATATTCCATACATGACGGGCCGGGAATTCGCACTATCGTATTTTTAAAGGGCTGTGCCCTGCGGTGCCGTTGGTGCTGTAATCCCGAATCCCAGAGCTTTGAGCCGCAAAATATGTTTTTCGGCGGCAAGAATGAGCTTGTCGGAGAGGACGTAACGGTCGGCGAGGTTTTAAAAACCGTTCAGAAGGATATCTTCTACTACCGCAGAAGCGGCGGCGGTGTCACGCTTTCAGGCGGCGAGGCGATGCTTCAGCCTGATTTTGCAAACGATCTTCTGGAGGCGTGTCACATGGCAGGTATAAATACCTGTATAGAAACAACTGGTATAGCCAAATGGGAGGTTATCGAGCGATTTTTGGGCAATCTTGATTATGTTTTAATGGATATAAAGCATATGAATAACGAGAAGCATCTGGAATACACAAAGCAGCCCAATACAAAGATAATAGAGCATGCGATAAAAATTGCGGCCGCAGGCGCCGATCTTACGATAAGAACACCCGTTATTCCCGGCTTTAACGATAACGTTGAGGATATAGAGGATATCGCAAAATTTGTAAAGCTTTTACCGGGTGAGCATCATTTACACCTTTTACCCTATCACAGACTTGGCGAAGATAAATATGCAGGTCTTAACAGAGACTATTTTTACAAGGGCATACCGCCTATGGATACAGAGCGCATGAAGGTATTGCTTGACGCCGCAAAGCGTGTAGGCATTGAAGCTCAAATAGGCGGCTGATAAAAATTTACGGTACAAATAAAAAAATGTGACAGCGGCATTGTATGCCACAGTCACATTTTTTTGCTATTCTACGGGATTTACAACCGATAATGCGCTCCTGCTGTTTTCAAAGAAGGTTATAAATCTGTTATTTACATCATCGAATGTAATTTTTGAATATACGTCATAATAATCAAAATAATCAATTCCCATAAGCTGAAGCTGTATAAATTCCGTACCTATCTCATCGACGTCGTTTTGCGAACGGATATGCTTGCCCCAAAGCACCTTTTTGATTCTGTTATAATCGTCCTCGGATAAGCCTTCGCTTTGCACACGCTCGATTTGCGCCTTTATAGCTTCATATACTTCCTTTGGATTTTTCGATTCGCCCTCGATAGATGCAAATGCATAATCGGGCTGCATCGTATAATCCGTACTGAAATTCTGGTTTATAAGTCCGCTGTAATATAACTGCTTATACACTGCGGAGCTTTTTCCGAAAAGCATTTGGAGTAATATTTTTATTTCTATTGATTTTTTCAAAAGCTTTTGTCCTGTATAGCCCGTATCGGTATCCTTATATCCTATCATAAACAACGGAGTGGAGACGCTCAGCTTCTGCTCAATGTATGGCTTTACAACGGTATCGGGCTCATCCTTTGCATATACCCTTTTGATATCTTCGGAAAAAGGCTCGCTCTTTTTTATGTTATGGCATACTGTTTGAACCATTTTTTGCGGATCTACATCTCCGACAATAACAATAGCCATATTTGACAGATTATAGAAGGTGTTGTAACAGCCGTATAGAAGCTCGGGCGTTATTTTTGAAATGCTTTCGACCGTTCCGGCGATCTCCTTTTTTACGGGATGGTTATGATACAGGCAGTTTAAAAGGTTAAAAAACACCTTCCAGCCGCCGTTATCGGCATACATACGTATCTCCTGACCGATTATTCCTTGTTCCTTTGAAACGGTTTCGTCGGTAAAGTAAGGGCTTTGCACATAGTCAAGCAAAGTTTCTACATTTTCTTCAATGTTTGACGTTGCGGAAAACAGATATGCTGTCATATTGAATGATGTAAACGCATTTGCATTTGCCCCGTATTTTGAAAATTTATCAAATACATTTGAATTATCGGGCTGATCAAACATTTTATGTTCAAGGTAATGTGCTATCCCGTCAGGTACCTTTGTAACGGTTTTATCTCCCGGTACCACAAACTCAGAATCAACGGAGCCGTAGCGTGTCCCGAAAATCGCATAATTATTGCTGTAGCCCTTTTTGGGGATTATAAAGATTTTGAGTCCAGATGTATGAGTTCCGTAATAAAGCTCTTCACCCGTTGCATCGCTCTTTTTATACAAAAGCTCCATTATTCTTCCACCTTCCCTTTAAGAAAATATACCGTATCCAATGCAATACCCTGTGCAACACGGCAAATATCGTCCTTTGTAACCTTTAATATCTCGGATTTGAGATGCTCGATATCATAATTTGTGCCGTATACCTTCTCGCCCGCCATAAAATTATGGAGCTGTTCGGGAAGATCCGAATATGAGGTCAGTGTGTTTACGATGCTTTGTATACTTGAATTGTATTCAAGGTCGGAGATATTTCCGCTTTTGATTTCTTCAAGCTGTGCAAGCGTTTCATCGTATGCTTTTTGATAGTTCAGAAACTCAATGCCCGCATTTACGACCATAACTCCCTTTGGCTTTACAAGCGCGCTTGAAGCGTAATATGCAAGGCTCAATTTTTCGCGGACATTATTAAAAAGCTTTGAATGAGCGCCTGCGCCGAATACGCTGTTAAATACCATAAGCGCAAAATAATCCTTATCCGACGGTGAAATTCCCGTTCTGAAGCCCATTGACAGCTTCCCCTGCGTAACGTCCATTTTATCAACTGTAAATTTCACGTCAGAATCTGATGTATGAAGCTCGGTTGCGGTAATTTTTGCAGGCTTAAAATCTATACCCGATACTGTATCGTCTATCAGCGCCCGGATACTATCAGTATCTGCATCACCGCATACATATATATCTATAACGGACGATACTATCGCCTCTTTATAATAATCATACAGGCTTTTTTCGTCAAATTTGTCAATACCGTCTATCGTGCCGTTTGCCGATATCGCATATGCCTCGCCCGCACACATCTCTTCGATACATCTGTGCATTGCATAGGTTCGCTTATCGTTCATTTCCGACAGTATCCGTGTTTTTAAATTATTTTTTTCGATATCAACAACCGATTTTAAAAATCCGCCGTCTTGGGTAACAGGCTCAAATATAACCGATAAAATAAGCCGTACAAGGTCATTTGTAAGCCTTTCGCCGCAAGGCGCGTATTTGTCGGATATCGTTTCCGCCTCGAATCTTAAAACCTGGTCATTTCCAAACTTTACAACGCCTGCCTTTAATGCGGCGCCGTAAAGATTTTCAAGATATTTTGAAAACTCCTCCGGCGTTTTTGCAAGACTTGAGCCCTGCTTTAGAATATACGGCAGTATTGCGTTTTTTGAAACGTCGTCTTTGTTCAGCTCTCTGTGAATATATACACCGACGGTTGTGGTTTTTAATTTATTCATCGGAACGTAGATAAGATTTATATTATTCATCCGCTTGTTCTCCTTATAATTCTTTTCAGTGTATATTTTACTCTTAAATACAATATATGTCAACCCACATAATCGCTGATTTGTGATAGGGTTATACCGTTATGAAGAGCTAAATTTATGCCGTTTGCAACTGTTTTTGACATTCTCTCAATCGTAAGGTCGATATCCTTTGTAGTTACCATAAGCGGAGCTAAATCCTTTGGTATCGGCTCTTTTGAAATAGTAGCCGCGTCTATAACGGTAGGTACACCTATTGCTATTACGGTCCTTCCCAAAACGTCCTTGTTTATCCCCGCCCTGTTATTACCAACACCGGAGCCCGGCTGTATTCCGGTATCCGATATCTGTACTGTGGTATTTACACGCCTTATATCGGCGGCGGCAAGAGAATCTACGACTATAACGGTATCGGGCTTTAACGTATGGCACACGCCTTTTATTATGTTTACGCTTTCCATACCCGTAGTACCCAAAACTCCGGGTTTTATTGCGCAAACACTGCTTATATTAGTTTCCAAAAGCTTTGGCGCATGCTTTTTTATATGATGCGTGACCATAATATTATCCACTGTTTTCATACCCAATGCATCCGGAGTTATCCTGTCATTTCCCAAGCCCACAACCAAGGTTAAATTGTCCTTGTGACTCTCTATCAATTCGGTCAATGTATCTGCTATGATACGGCAGGTGCTTTCATAAACGGCATTGTCGTATTTAAGCTCTGCCGCTTCTATTGTTATATAGCTTCCTATTTCCTTTCCAAGTGCCTTCTTTCCGTTTTCGTTTGTGATTTTAACTACCGTTTTTGTTATATCCTCCGATTTTTCCGCTATGATATCCACACCGTCGATTTTTGAGATATTATCACTGCGGTATAGGTCGTGTGCCTCCAAAGCAAGATCTGTGCGTATATTCATATAAAGTATCCTTTCATAGTATGAATTCTTTGTCCTCTGCAGCTCTGTACCGTATATATTTTTGCCGGTTGGTGCTTACGACTCTGTTAAGTCTTTCGTCAACCCCACTTAAGGTGGCGTTATTATAAAGCTTTATATGATGCGGTTTTATTTCTACATTGTCGAAGAAATAAGCATCGGACGGCATATTCTTCAATTTTAATCACCCCAAAAATTATCTTTTTGATATATTATTTTACATACAGATAAAAATATACTATAAATCATTGTAAAAATTATTGTTATGTGATATAATTTCAAATTACAGATAAGCCATAGAGAGGATGAAAAGATATGCCAATAAGAGTTCCGGACAAATTACCGGCAACCGCGCAGCTGAGAAATGAAAATATTTTCGTAATGAGCGAAAGAAAAGCTATGCATCAGGATATTCGACCGTTAAAGATAGTTATTGTCAATCTGATGCCTACAAAAATAACAACCGAAACACAGCTTTTAAGATTGCTCTCAAATTCGCCGCTTCAGGTAGAGATAGAGTTTATAAAAATGAAATCCCATGACTCAAAGAATACGTCCTATGAGCATCTTAAAACGTTTTACAAAACCTTTGACGAAATAAAAAAATCCAAGTACGACGGTATGATAATAACGGGCGCGCCCGTTGAAAATCTCAGGTTTGAGGACGTTGATTACTGGGACGAGCTGGTCGAGATAATGGAATGGTCAACCACCAACGTTACATCGACTCTGCATATATGCTGGGCGGCTCAGGCGGGGCTTTATTACCATTACGGAATACCGAAATATCATCTTGACAAAAAATGCAGCGGAGTGTTTATGCACAAGGTAAACCGAAAGACCGCCAAGCTTGTGCGTGGCTTTGACACATATTTCTATGCTCCCCATTCAAGACATTCCGAAGTCCACTCAGACGATATAAAAAAGGTAAAATCGCTTGAGATACTTGCCGAATCCGATGAGGCGGGCGTGTATATAGTATTTACAAAGGGCGGCAGGCGCATTTTTGTAACAGGTCACAGTGAATATGATACAAACACTTTACGGGACGAGTATTTCAGGGACCTTGAAAAGGGCATGAACCCGGAGATCCCCAAAAACTACTTCCCCAACGACGATCCTACAAAGAAGCCGTATGTTAAATGGCGTTCACACGCAAGCCTGTTGTTTTCAAACTGGTTAAACTATTTCGTCTACCAGATAACGCCATACG
>CACZPW010000145.1 GCA_902783115.1 uncultured Ruminococcus sp.
CATTGCTTGCAATGCGGAGCCGCTCTGCGGACACTTATGGGGGAAGGCTTTCATGAACACAAAAAAGGCGCGGAAAACCACGCCTTGATTTTTTGTGTTCCAAATTTAATTTGTTCCAAGTTACTTTAAGTCTGAGAAATACTTGATCGTTCTTACCATCTGTGATGTGTATGAATTCTCGTTATCATACCACGAAACGACCTGTACCTCATATAAGCCGTCGCCGATCTCGCAAACCATTGTCTGTGTAGCGTCGAACAATGATCCGAACTCCATACCAACGATATCCGATGAAACGATCTCGTCTGTGTTATAGCCGAATGACTCGTTTGAAGCAGCCTTCATAGCGGCATTGATACCCTCAACCGTTATGTCCTTACCCTTTACAACAGCCGTAAGAATGGTTGTTGAGCCTGTGGGTGTGGGAACTCTCTGCGCGCTTCCGATAAGCTTACCGTTAAGCTCGGGGATAACAAGT
Organism: uncultured Ruminococcus sp.; assembly: GCA_902783115.1. Lineage (GTDB taxonomy): Bacteria > Bacillota > Clostridia > UBA1381 > UBA1381 > 12844. Next base: position 479 of record CACZPW010000145.1, read on the forward strand.
CCGATTGCCTTTGCAGCACCTGTTGAGTTGGGAACGATGTTTACTGCCGCTGCTCTTGATCTTCTCAGATCGCCCTTTCTCTGCGGACCGTCAAGAGTCATCTGGTCGCCTGTGTATGCGTGGATTGTGCACATGATACCCGACTGGATAGCAGCGTACTTATTAAGAGCGTCAGCCATGGGAGCAAGACAGTTCGTTGTACATGAAGCAGCCGAAATGATAGTATCCTCGGGCTTTAATGTCTTATGGTTTACATTATAAACCACTGTGGGAAGATCATTGCCCGCAGGAGCCGAAATAACCACCTTTCTTGCACCGGCATTGATATGAGCCTGCGCCTTTGCCTTTGATGTATAGAAGCCCGAGCACTCCAGAACAACGTCTACACCAAGCTCGCCCCAAGGACAATTATTTGCGTCGGGGAATGCGTAGATCTTGATTTCCTGACCGTCAACCGTGATCGAATCCTCGCCTGCAGTTACCTTGTCAGCCTTTGCATACTTACCCTGTGATGAATCGTACTTTAACAGGTGAGCCAACATTTTCGGGCTTGTCAAGTCGTTGATAGCAACTATTTCATAACCCTCCGCACCAAACATTTGTCTGAATGCCAAACGGCCTATACGGCCAAATCCGTTAATTGCAACTTTTACTGCCATTTTTAAAAATCCTCCTGAGATCATTATTATTGGATATATCTATCCTATGCACTACATTTTAACTCAAAATCCAAAATTATACAAGTGTATTTGTTAAATTTATGGCAAATTTTTTTATTTTTTCCCTCTTGCACAAAAAATTTGCCGTTTTGCGCCGATAAATATATACTTTCTTTAGTTATGTAAACTTTTCAGCGTATATCAAACAGCTTTTTTGCATTTTCAAACGTGATTTCCTCGATTTTTTCCGCCGGAATATTCTTTATTTCCGAAAGCCTGCCGATAACGTATTTTATATATGAAGAATCGTTTCTTTCGCCCCTGTGCGGTACGGGCGTAAGATACGGGCAATCGGTTTCTACCAAAAGCCTGTCCAAAGGCACATACTGGGCGGCTTCGCAAACACGGCTTGCGTTTTTGAACGTTACCGAGCCGCCAAACGCTATATAAAGCCCCATATCAAGTATTTCCCGTGCCATTTCCCGTGAGCCGCTGTAGCAATGGAACTCACCCCGCACCTTACCCTTATACGCTCTTAAAATATCCATACAATCGCCGTGTGCGTCCCTGTCGTGTATAACTATGGGCATATCAAGGTCTATGGCAAGCTCTGTCTGATACGCAAACCATTTCTTTTGCAGCTCCCTCGGCGAATTGTCATAATAATAATCAAGGCCTATCTCGCCGATAGCCTTGATCTTATCATGCTTGCTGTATCTTATAAGCTCATCAATATCATTTTCAGTCATATTTGCGGCCTCATGCGGGTGAACGCCCACTGAGCCGTACATAAAGCCGTACCTCTCGCACATTTTGATTATGGCGGGTATCTCGCCTACACCGGAGCAGGAATTCATTATCATACCCACATTCTTTTCGGGCATGGCATCAAGCAGTGAAAATCTGTCGTTATCAAAACGTTCGTCGGTATAATGTGCGTGTGAATCAAAAATCATCAGACCTCGCCCTCCTCGGTAAGTATCAAATCCATAGGCACGTCATTGTCGCTTACGGGCAGGCTTTGCACTATCTGAAAATCATAGCACAGTGCGATTATATACGCCTTTATCCCGTCCAAAAACTTATCGTAATAGCCTTTCCCGAACCCCAAACGGTTTCTGTGCATATCAAATGCAATGCCCGGAACCACAACAACATCTATGTCTTTTTTATCCGCCGGACGGATTATCTGCGGCTCCAAAATCCCGTATGCGCCCTTTTTAAGCTCGCTTATATCCTCTATATATGTAGGAACAATGGTGTTCGTGTCCGTTACGCTTATGGGAAGGACTACCCTTTTACCGTCCGCTAAAAGCTGCTCTATTATCGGCAGCGTTTCGGGCTCCTTAAAGCTTGAAACGTACATCATAACGGTTTTTGCTTCCTTTATGACTTTTTTCCCCAGCAGCTTATACCGTATTATCTCGCTTTTTTCCGCGACGTCCGACACTGTTAGCATTTTGCGGTGCAGACGCATTTTTTCACGGACTATCTCTTTTATCAAAACTGCATCTGCTCCTTTAATTTATCCGCAGCAGCCCTGCCTTTGAGTATGCCCGTAAGCGTAAACCCGAACTCGGCGGCGGCGCCCGCGCCCTTTGCGGTTATGAGCTTTTTATCAACCACTACCTTATCGGGCTTTATATTTGCCCCGTAAAGATATTTTTCAAAGCCGGGGAAGCAGGTGGCGTTTTTGCCGTCAAATATCCTTTTTTTCCCAAGAATACTCGGCGCGGCGCAGATCGAGGCGATATATTTGCCTCTTACGATGCACTCGTTTATAAGGTAATGCACCTCGTTTGACGCATCCAGAAGCTCATGCCCGGCACCGCCCGGTAGCATCAGAAGCTCTATATCCTCAGGCTCGATATCCGTTATTTTCATATCCGCCGTAACTTTTATATTGTGCGCGCCTCTGACCTGCGGATCATTCGTCAGAGCTGCGGTCTTTACCTCTATCCCCGCACGGCGCATAATGTCGATAGGCGTTATTGCCTCAATCTCTTCAAAGCCGTCGGCAAGCAGAACATATACCATAATAATTTACCTCATAATCCTTTAAAGCGCGGAAATAAGATCGTCCATATCGTACATTCCCGCACCCTTTGCTTTCATAAACTTTGCCGCTTTTATGGCGCCTACCGCAAATACCTCCTTTGAGTATGCGCTGTGCTTAAGCTCGATGACCTCGTCGTTACCGGCAAATATTATGTCGTGATCCCCGACTATCGTGCCGCCCCTCACGGAGTGGATGCCTATCTCCGTCGGCTTTCTTTTTCTCCTTACGCTGTGCCTGTCATATACGTACTCGGCAGGATATGAAAGAGTTTGGTCTATCGCGTCGGCTATCGCAAGCGCCGTTCCCGAAGGCGCGTCTATCTTCTGGTTATGATGTCTTTCAAGTATCTCTATATCAAAATTGCCCTCCAAAAGCTTTGCGGCTTTCTTCGCAAGCGATATCAAAAGGTTTATGCCAAGCGACATATTTGCGGAAAAGAATACCGGAATCTCCGCAGATGCCGCCTCAATTTCAGCCCTTTGCTCGGTGCTTAAGCCGGTTGTGGCAATTATCACGGGCAGATTCCGCCTCTTGCAGTAGTTAAGCAGCGCGCTAAGACACGCCGGGTGCGAAAAATCAACAACCACGTCCGCCTCGCCCATAAATTCGTCCGGCTCGGAGAATACGGGATATGTATTGTCAACGCTGTCGTTTATATCAAAGCCCGCAACCACCGTACATTCGCTGTCCGCCTCAACAAGCCTTGTTATTACCCTGCCCATATTGCCGTTACAGCCGTTAATTATTATCCTTGTCATAGGTTTTATACTCCTTTTATTTCAATAACCCTATATCTCTCATGGATTTTTTGAGTATTTCAAGGTTCTTCTCCTCCATATCGGTAAGCGGAAGCCTTAAATTGCCTACATTATAGCCCATCAGCCGCATTGCCGTCTTTACCGGTATCGGATTTACCTCAATAAACAGATTATTCATGATATCAAGCATCTTAAGCTGCAGATCTCTTGCCTTGCCTACCTCGCCGTTTAAGTAGTATTCACACATATTATGCGTTTCAAGAGGCAAAATATTGGCAGCTACCGAAATAACGCCCTTGCCGCCGAGCGACATTATGGGTATCGTCATATCGTCATTTCCCGAATATATGTGAAGCTCCGGTATCTCTGCGGCTATCTTCGCAACAAAGCCTATATCCCCCGACGCTTCCTTTATCGCAACGATATTGTCTATTTTTGACAGCTCCTTTAACGTGTCAAGCGCTATCGCCGTACCCGTCCTTGACGGAACGTTATACAGGATTATCGGTATCTTTACCGAATTTGCTATCGTGCCAAAATGCGCCATCAAGCCCTTTTGCGTAGCCTTGTTATAGTACGGAGTTACCTGCAAAAGTGCGTCTGCGCCGTATTCTTCGGCACGCCTTGAAAGCTCCACCGCATGCGGCGTATCGTTTGAGCCTGTGCCTGCGATAACGGGTATCCTGCCGTTTACGACCTTTACCGTATGCTTTATCGCCGCAAGATGCTCCCCGTCGGGCATGGTCGACGCCTCGCCCGTCGTTCCGCATATAACTATAGCGTCCGTTTTGTTCGCTATGTGCATTTCCAAAATTTTGGTAAGCTCATCTAAATTTGTTTCGAGTCCGTTAAACGGTGTTACGATAGCAACACCCGAACCGGTGAAAGGTAATGCTTTTGCCATTATCATATCCTCCAATCTGTTATCATCATATATAACATAAATCCCTGCGCAAAAAAGAAGCAAGCAGACCGCTTATTTTTCGCACAACTCAGTCCATATAGCCCTTTGCCGTCAAGAGCTCCGCCAACAATACCGCGCCGCCTGCCGCGCCGCGCAGAGTGTTATGGCTCATTGAAACCATCTTATAGTCATACTGCGTCGATTTTCTCAATCTTCCGCAGGATATCGCCATACCGCCGTCGATCTCACGCGCCGTTTTTATCTGCGGCTGATCGGGAGCTTCGTCCTCGGTATATACGTGGATAAACCGCTTCGGTGCGTGCGGAAGCCCCAGCCTTTGCGGCTCGCCCTCATATTTGCGCCACATATCCTCGATCTTTTCAACCGACGGGATATTGTTCCTGTCCTTGAAGCTGAAGAAGATAGCGGCGGTGTGTCCGTTTGAAACAGGGACACGGTACGTCTGACACTCTATCGACAATGCGTCGGACGGAACGATCTCCTTGCCCTCTATCTTACCAAGTACCTTGTTCGGCTCTACCTCGGATTTCATTTCCTCGCCGCCTATGTACGGGATAAGGTTGTCGACCATTTCGGGCCATGTGGTAAAGGTCTTTCCCGCACCCGATATCGCCTGATACGTTGTTACAAGCGCATGGTCTATGGGGTATTTTTCGTTTACTACCGCCATTGCGGGCAGATACGACTGCAAGGAGCAGTTTGACTTTACCGCAATGAAGCCGCGTTTTGTATTAAGTCTTTCCCGCTGTGCGGGGATTATCTCAAGATGCTCCGGATTTATTTCGGGTATTATCATCGGTACGTCGGGCGTATGACGGTGTGCGCTGTTATTTGAAACAACGGGACATTCGGCTTTTGCATACCTTTCCTCAAGCGCCTTTATCTCGTCCTTTTTCATATCTACCGCGCAGAATACAAAATCAACCATTCCCGCAATTTTATCAACGTCCTCGGTTGCGTTTAAAACGACCATATCCTTGATGTTTTCGGGGATATCCGTATCCATTGCCCATTTTGCGCCTACGGCGTCCTTATACGCCTTGCCCGCACTTCTGGGCGATGCGGCAAGCACCTCTACAGTATACCATGGATGGTTGGCTAAAAGCGTTATGAATCTCTGACCTACCATACCCGTTGCGCCTATAATTCCGACCTTATAATTGTCCTTCATAAATCATTCTCCTAACATGCATACATTCTTTCTATAATATAATACTTAAATTTAATTGGTATGTCAACTTGTATTTTTACTAAATATATGTTACAATATGTGGTATGTTATGTTAATATTTTGTGAAAGGAGGCAAAAATCGGGTGAAATACGGTAAAATTGTTACGGATCTGCACAATCATACGACCTTCAGCTATGACGGGACAAACACGCCCGAGGAAATAATCGAAAACGCAATAGCGCACAGCATTGACGTTATCGGCATAACGGATCATCAGTTCAGCATAGGCTCCGATATTTCCGCATACAAAAAACGCCTCCTTGAATGTAAGGACAAATACAAGAATAAAATAAAGGTGCTTTGCGGGCTTGAAATAGGTACAAGACCGTACCCCACAGGCTTTGATCCGAAAAGCGCGGCGGGACTTGACTATGTGCTTTTTGAATCGCTCGACGATGATCGGGCGATGACGCTTTTTGATTTTCTGGAGCAGAGAAAGAAATATATATGCCCCTGCGGACTTGCGCACTGCGATATATTTAAAATGTCGGAAAAATACGGCGTCGATATGCTTGAAATTCTTAAAAAGCACAAGCTTTTCTGGGAGCTTAACATATCGGGAAATTACGGCTATTACTATGATTTTCTCACAAACGACAAAAAGCGTGAGCTTGTAAGGAAGAGCAGGATAACCGTAAGTGTCGGCTCGGACACGCATTGGACAGAAGAGTACAGATATAAACCGCTGCGGCGCGCAAATGAGCTGATCAGGTCTTTGGGAAATCCG
>CACZPW010000146.1 GCA_902783115.1 uncultured Ruminococcus sp.
CAATGGGCGAATATATGCCGGGAATATTGGGTATTGAACAAAACGAAAAAATATTGTATACTGTTATTACCGATAAATTTGACGGAATTATGCTGTTTGCGTTTGAAAACGGAAAAATGGCAAAGGTGGAGCTTACAAATTACGAAACAAAATCAAACCGTAAAAAGCTTATCGGCGCATATTCCGACAAGTCTCCGGTCGTTGGCATAATGCATCTTAAAGAGGACGGAGATGTTGTTGCGATGAGCGACAATAACAGGGTAATATGCGTAAATACGTCAAAAATACCTTTGAAGGCTACAAAGAACACACAGGGCGTTCAGGTAATAAGCCTCAAAAAGAAGGGCGCAAAGCTCATATCTGCAAATTTAGCTCAGGACAGCGGCTTTGACGAGCCGAAGAAGTATGCCGTACGGAATATCCCGGCGGCGGGTATGATAATCAAGAAAGAGGATTTGCAGGTAAGCCTGATCTAAAATTTACAGGGAAGTGATGATATGATGTTAGAAAATGCCGGAATGTATTATCAGAACGGCGCAACGGAAAAATTTACGGATATGCTTCAGAAAAAGGCGGAGGGCTTGTATCTGCCTTTTTCCGATGAAACATTTAAGAATTACACTGTAAAAAGGGGACTCCGTAACGAGGACGGAACGGGCGTTATAGCCGGACTTACCTCAATAGGTTCGGTTATCGGCTATGAGGTGATAGACGGAGTAAAAACACCTATTGAGGGAAGATTAAGCTACCGGGGCTACAGTCTTGCCGATATAGTAAGATCCTGCAAGAAGGAAAAACGGTTCGGATTTGAAGAGGTTGCATATCTTTTGCTGTTCGGACAGCTTCCCGATAAGAATACTCTAAAGAGCTTTACACATTTGCTTGGGATTTTAAGACCTCTGCCTTACGGGTTTGCGGAGGATATGATTTTAAAAGCGCCCAGTAACAATATCATGAATAAGCTTTCCCGTGCGGTGCTTGCGTCGTATTCGTATGACGATAACCCCGATGATATAAGCGCGGGGAATATGTTAAGACAGTCAATTGAGCTTATATCAAGGCTTCCGGTCATGGCGGCATACGGGTATCAGGCAAAGCACCATTATTATGACGGGCAAAGCCTTATACTGCACACGCCGCAGGAGCATTTATCAACGGCGGAAAACCTTTTGTATATGTTAAGACCTGATAACAAATACACAAGAGAAGAGGCGCAGATGCTTGACGTTATGCTCATGATACACGCAGAGCATGGCGGCGGTAACAACAGTGCTTTTACTGCAAGAGTCGTATCGTCATCCGGTACCGATACATATTCCGCCATAGCCGCCGCAATAGGCTCCCTGAAAGGTCCAAAGCACGGCGGCGCCAATGCAAAGGTAATGGCTATGATGGAGAATATAAAGGAAAACGTGTCCGATTGGAGCGACAGAGACGAGGTTTCGGCATATCTTGAAAAGATTTTAAGGCGTGAGGCGTTTGACGGAACGGGACTTGTTTACGGCATGGGACATGCCATATACACAAAATCGGATCCCAGAGCCGTACTGTTAAAGGAGCAGGCGTCAAAGCTTGTTGTGAAGAAGAAAAGCCTTATGCGTGAATATAAGCTGTATAATCTTATCGAGGAGCTTACTCCGCAGGTATTTGCCAAGGTAAAAGGCTCGGACAAGCCGATGTGCGCGAATGTGGATATGTATTCGGGGTTTGTATATAAAATGCTCGGCATACCGGAGGAAATGTATACTCCGCTGTTTGCTATCGCAAGAATGGTAGGCTGGAGCGCGCACAGGCTTGAAGAGGTGCTTGGCTGTTCGAGAATAATACGTCCCGCATACCAGTGGATAGTTACAAACAAGAAATATGTAAGCATTAAGGAAAGATAGAATTATGGATAAGGTAAATATTCTCGGCGTAAATGTTGATATGGTAACGATTGACGAAGCGGCTGATGCGATTTTGTCGTTCCTTGATGAGGACAGGCTCCACACCGTTTTTACGCCAAATTCGGAGATAATCATGGCGGCGTACAGGGACAAGGCGTTTTGTGATATATTGAATTCGTCCGATCTTCTGACGGCGGACGGTATCGGCGTGGTGTACGCTTCAAAGATGCTCAAAAAGCCTATATCCGAGCGTGCGGCGGGCTATGACATAGCCTGTCGTGTGCTTGATGATATAAAGGATACGGACCATAAGCTCTACCTTTTCGGCGGAAAGCCCGGTGTTGCTGAGATCGCAAAGGAAAAGCTCGAAGAAAAGTACAGCGGTATAAAAATCGCCGGCACACATGACGGGTATTTTAAAGAAGACGAAGAAGCGCAGATTGTGGAAGATATCAACCGAAGCGGCGCTGATATAGTGTTTGTATGCCTGGGTGCGCCAAAGCAGGAAAAGTGGATAGCAAAGTATAGGGATAAGCTGGAAACACGTGTTGCAATGGGTATCGGCGGAAGTCTTGATGTTTTTGCGGGAACTGCCCTGCGTGCGCCTGATTTTTATTGTAAACACGGGCTTGAATGGTTCTACAGACTTAAAAAGGAGCCGTGGCGCATTGGCAGAATGATGGATCTGCCGAAATTTGCCGTAACCGTTTTATTGCACGGGCGGAAATATAAACAGAACTGAATTATCTGTGTTTCAAATACAGATAATTTTTAATGCGGGGGAATCATCATGGGATTTTTAATAGCTATTGACGGCGTTGATTCAAGCGGAAAGCAAACGCAGACGCAAATGCTTTGCAAAAGGCTTAAAGAGGATAAGCTGCCGGTACGGCTTGTGTCGTTCCCGGTATATGATAATCCGTCATCAACGCTTGTAAAAATGTATCTTGAGGGAAAATTCGGCACGGATCCGGGCGATGTGAATGCTTATGTTGCGTCATCGCTGTTTGCGCTGGACAGGTTTGCAACCTATAAAACGGACTGGGGCAGGGATTATGAGCAAAATACAATAATCGTTGCCGACAGGTATGTGTCCTCGAATATGATACATCAGGCAAGTAAAATTTCCGATATTTCAAAGAAAGAGGAATGTCTTGATTGGATATATGACTATGAGTATAATATCTGCTCGCTCCCAAAGCCCGATGTTACTGTTTTCCTCGATATGCCTGTCTACAGAGCCAAAGAGCTTATGCAAAACAGGGCAAACAAAATAGACGGGACGGATGTCCTTGATATTCATGAGAGAAATACCGATTATCTTCAAAAAAGCTATGATAATGCGGTTTTTGTGGCGGAAAAATATAATTGGACAAGAATAAAATGTGCAAATGATGAAGGCGTAAGAACACCGCAAAGTATTCATAATGAAATATATGAGACAGTAAAAAAGCAATTGGGTGATTTTTAATGAAAAAATTATTTGTATGTATTATTTTTATAATAACCGTATTTTCGACTTTTGCATACGCCTATGATATAAATATTATCGTAAATGACAAAATACTTTATCCCGACACAGGACCCGTAAACAGGGACGACAGGGTTTTGGTGCCTATGCGTGCCATATTTGAAGCGCTCGGCGCAAGTATTTATTGGGATCAGGAAAACTACAGCGTAACTGCCGTTTCGGGAACGAATGCGATAAGGGTCAAAATAGACTCCAAAACGGTCGAATACGGGATAATCAACAGTGACGGCATGCCCGTATTTACCGTAAAGCGTGATACCGACGTTGCGCCCGCTATAATAAACGATCGCACGTATGTGCCCGTAAGGGCGGTTTCGGAGAGTATCGGAGCCGATGTTTCATGGCATGATATTTCACGGACGGTGATCGTCAACTCACGTCATCAAAGCCATAATCATATTTTCTACAGCTCAGTCTGCGATTATAACAAGGTGTATAAGGTCGATACAAACGGAGCTGTCCGCACAAAGCTTTCGGATACACCCGCAAAGGAGGTATATTACGATAACGGCTATGTATACTTTTTATCGCTTGACGATGCTCTTTACAGAATAAGAGCCGACGGAAGCGGCGAGGTAAAGCTTACTGACTGCAAAACCGAGGTTATAAAAATCGAAAACGGTGTGGTATACTGTCTTGAATATGCGGACGCCCATAAGGGAAACATGCATATCATTGACGGGAATGATACGGATATCGGATATGCAATGTATCCGGTTGTAAATGGCGGATATATCTACTACAACGTACCCGACAGTGCGTCAATGCGCGCGTATAATATAAAAACCGCAGATATATCCGATGTTACAATGTATGCCGGGAGGACGCTCTACACATATAACTGCGTATTTTACGGAAACCTTATACTTGTAGAGGATGGGGAATATTTTAATAATATATTTGCCTTTGATGCGGACGGCTCAAATAAGCGTGCAATAAACAAATCCGTTTCAAGGATCTGTAAAAATCAGCAGTACGATGATAATATCATATACATAAACGGAGATAACGGACAGGATATATACTGTGTCAAAGAGGACGGCTCTGATGACAGTGAGATAATAAAAATGCCTGCGGATACTATCTTTGTCGATGTTCTTTTGCAAAACGGGAACGATATTTATTACAAGAATATGTACCGCAAGGAGATATACCGTATAAATCTGCTTGAAAAAAACCCGGTTTACGCCGGCTACGGTGATACGCTGAAAATATCGGGCGATAAGCTGTTTATAGTTTATGACGGCTTGTATATATCCGATCTTTACGGTAAAAACCAAAAGCAGATATACGGTAAGGTAAGCGATTTCTTTGCTTACGCAGGCTCTGTATATGCAAAGGACGCAAGCTATAACAATATCGTAAAGGTCGGCTATGAAGGGGATTACATAAATCTTACAAACGATATGGTGTGTTCGTGGGCTGCGGACATGGAAAACAGATAAAAGAAGGAAATAAAAATGATTTCAAACATTCTTACCGTTGCCGAGCAGGTGGCAGTGCTTTTTGTGCTTATCGGCATAGGTGTAGCAACAAATAAGGCGAAAATATTTGATGAGCGGTCAATAAAAAAGGTTACGGATATGATGCTCTATATCGTAACGCCCGCAGTTATTATAAATTCGTTTCACAGGGAACTGGATATGAATATGCTAAAAGGGCTTGTGATAGTGTTTGTGGGGGCTATAGGCATACATATCATAAATATAATCTGCTGTTACACGTTTATACACGATGCGGATATAGCGAGGGAAAAGGTTTTGCGGATGTCCGTTGTTTTTTCAAACTGCGGATATATGTCTTTTCCGTTGCAGGAGGCGATCTTGGGCAGTGACGGAATATTTTTCGGGGCTGCGTATGTGGCGGTATTCAATATCCTGCTCTGGACCTTCGGCGAAAGCATGATGAGCGGAAATAAAAAATTCACCTTGAAAAAAATCGTTTTAAATCCGGGCATTTTGGGAAGCGCGGCAGGTATGATAATTTTTTTCACATCGTTTCATATACCCGCCGTTCTGGCAAAACCGGTCGAATATCTTGCGTCATTAAACACACCCGTTGCAATGCTTATAATAGGCTTTCATCTTGCAAACGCCACCTTCAGATTAAAGACTGCAAACGAGTTCCTGGCAATGGCATTGCGGCTTTTGATATCGCCTGCGATTATGATACTGTGTCTTTTTGTGTTAAATATCCGTGGCGATGTGCTGATAGTGTGCGCTATCGCCGCATCTGCACCGGTTGCGGCAACTGTTACGATGTTTGCAAATAAATACGACGCAGATGTGGGGCTTTCGGCTACCATGACA
>CACZPW010000147.1 GCA_902783115.1 uncultured Ruminococcus sp.
CGTTGCGCTCCGTGAAGATGTACTTCGCCATCTTCGGGTTCCAACGGCGCGTCTGATGACCGAAGTGAACGCCCGCTTCCAAAAGCTGCTTCATTGAAATAATGTTTGCCATTTTTTTATCCTCCTCGTTTTTAATTATCCTCCACAGGCATCAGCTTTTGCAAAAACCTCCGGCAAAATGAGGCAACCTTCGCAAAATCCGCCTATGTGTGTATTTTGCATACCGTGATATTCTATCACACTGTTAAAAGAAAATCAATACTTTTTTGTATATTTTTTTATAAACTTTCTTACTTCTTTCTTACCGTCTTCTTTCTATGCCTTTTTCCTTATAGTACCTTTCCTTTTCCGCATACATATCCTTGTCTGCCAAATGCTCAAGATCGTCTATTGTCGCTTTGGGATTGTCCCTGTAAGCGGCAAAGCCGACCGACATTGCTATCTCATCTACATATACTCCATGCCATCCGCCCGACATATCTTTTATTTTACGGCGCATTGCCTCGGGTTCATCCGTTTGTGCGATCACCATAAATTCGTCGCCGCCGACTCTGTAGACTTTCCCTGTATTACCAAACGATGCGGCGATACACTCCGCCGCCCCCTTGATAAGCTCATCTCCTGCGGCGTGACCTTTGGTATCGTTTACGACCTTTAAGCCGTTCACATCAACAGAAAACAAAACAAAATCATCATCAAGACCGTTGTTTCTGTATCCTGCCAGATCCTCCTCATAACATCTGCGGTTATTAAGGCGCGTCATTTCATCGGTCATTGATATTTCTACCAACTGCTCTTCCCGCTGCTTTTCCTCATTGATATTTCTCGTTACATATATTACAATATTCGGGATCCCGTCAAGCGTGGAGTCAACGGTTATGTACTGTGCGCGGAACCAGCCGGATTCAGAATCGAGAAAATCAGCACTGATGATCTTTTTATGTGTCAATCTTGACCGCACGGTTTTGATATTTGTAAAGGTAAGAAACGTTTCAAGGTGAGTAGGAACGACACGATTTTTCAGCTTTTGAGCCAAAAGCGTATGCGTTTGCTTATGCATATCTATTCCGATCTTTTCATGCTTTTCGCTTCGCAGAGAGGTTTCGGTATTGTTCGTAAAATCCAGGAGATTTACATTATCGTATATCTCCACCATAGAAGAGAGAATACTCATCTTCTCGTTCAAGGCTGTTTCGTGTTCGCTTATAACACGGAATTGATTGAACATTTCTTTAAAGTGGTGCGTTACCAGATTTACGATTATCAGACCGGAAAAGAACATTACTACCGTTTCGATCGTAAAGCCGCTTATTCTATCGATAAAATACATCAGCGGGGTACTGTGATTTGTTCCCATCGCAGCGTAATATGGTGCGTTCAGCCATGTGGTGATAAACATAAGCACATAATTGAGTGCCGACGCGAAATAGTAGAAACGCTTGTCGCAAAACAGCAGACTCAACAAAGGCACCAAAAACCAGGTGATATATATGCTGACATGAGAATATGACATATAAACGAGCAGCAGATCCAATGCTGTAAGGGCAAATACGCTGGCAATCAAAGAGTTCGGGAATGTCTTTCTGATTAAAAGGTGTGTGACGGATACTGCTATGATAACCGCAGAGATACCGATACAGGTGGTGTACTCAATATAATTGAATATCCCCGCCGCGACTCCGGCGTATATGGCAGGTCCCGCTGCTGCGAATATCCACAGAACCATATTCAGATAGTAATTTACTCTTTTTCGATTGTTTGCTATAAACTCATCATAACTGCTTGCTGGATGAACATTTTTATTCATTTACGTATTCCTTCTTTCGAACAAAACTAAAAGATGCTTACAAAGCAGAGAATTTCGCAATTACCCTGACAAAAGTATTGTAACAATTTTGCCGTAATTTGTCAAGCGAAAAACAAGCAGCAAAGCCCAATTGTAAAGCCCAATACGGCAAGCAAACCGTAATTTAACAATTTAGACAACAAACCGTAATTTAACAATGCTTGAAAACCGGCGCGGTATATGGTATACTTAGCGCAAGTATTTGATAAGGAGAGATTTTTTATGCTGGAAAAATTAAAGGAGCAGGTATGGCTTTCCAATCTCGACCTGCCAAAGCACGGGCTTGTCACGTTTACCTGGGGCAATGTTTCGGGGATCGACAGGGAAAGCGGATTGTTTGTTATAAAACCGTCGGGCGTTGAATATGAAAAACTCCGCCCGGAGGATATGGTAGTGGTTGACCTTGACGGAAACAAGGTAGAGGGCAAGCTTAATCCGTCATCGGATACCCCAACACACCTTGAGCTTTACAAGGCGTTCCCCGAATGCGGAGGCATCGTTCACACACATTCGTCCTGGGCGACAAG
>CACZPW010000148.1 GCA_902783115.1 uncultured Ruminococcus sp.
AGAAGGAGAAAAGAAATGATGAGAATGAAGAGAATTTTTGCGGTAGTATCGGCAATAGTATGTGCGGTAAGCATAAGCGGCTGCGGCAAGTTAGAGGACAAGGCGGTAAACGGTGATGGCGGTGATACAAAGAAGATCGCGATTATCCAGCTAAACGACAACGGCGCTTTTACGGATATGCGCGAGGGCTTTAAAGAGGAGCTTATTGACAAGGGTATACCCGTGGAGTTTAAGGAGTATAACGCACAGGGTGATGCAACAACGCTTCAAAGCTATGTCCAGAATGCAATCACGGAGGGCGTCGATCTTATTGCAACCGTTGCAACACCCGCGACACAGGCGGTGGTTTCGGCACAGACGGATATCCCGAACGTATTTATAGCGGTATCCGATCCTATCAAGGCTGAGGTTTTAACATCAATGGAGGCGCCTGATAAAAATGCAACAGGCACGCAAAATCCGATTCCTGTTGAAAAGATTTTCACAACAGCAGATACATTGACACCGGGTATAAACACATACGGAATGATATATACCGAGGCACAGCCGAATTCCGTAAGCACCTGCAATGCGGCTAAGGAATATCTTACGTCTGCGGGTAAGCAGTTTAAGGAAAAGACGGTTGCAAACTCGGCGGAGGTACAGCAGGCTATAGATATTTTGTTATCTGAGTGTGACGCCATATTTGTTCCTAACGACGCAACCATACAGGACGCAATGCCTATATTGGTCGAGGCTGCAAATGCGGCAAAGAAGCCTGTATACGGCTCATCGGCGGTAATGCCCGTGTCGGGAGCATTGGCGGCTGTGGCAATATCGGACAGGGAGATAGGCAAAATTTCTGCAGGTATGGCGATTGAGATATTAAACGGAAAAACTCCTGCACAGGTTCCGGCAATAGCGGTAGAGGCAACTGTTACGACAGTAAACAAGGCTGCTGCCGATGTTTTGGGAATACAGATTCCCGACTCTTTGGGAGCGGAAATAGTCGGTCAATAAATTATAACCGGGGGTGCTTGAAAAAACGGGCAGCCCCGTTTTAATTGCCTAAGTCCCTATGTTGAGTGAATAATAGTCCAACTTATCGGGCGGCGGCTTTACGGCGAAAGGAGAAAGACTATGGCATTGGCTTTGGGCTCGTTGCAGCTTGGCATAATTTACGGTCTGCTTGCAATAGGCATATATATAACATTCAGAATACTTAACGTACCCGACTTGACCTGTGAGGGTACCTTCACGCTCGGGCTTGCTGTTTCTGCGGTTTCATCAAAGCTCGGACACCCGTATCTTTCGATAATCATTGCTTTGATTTTCGGAATGGCGGCAGGCTCTGTTACGGGTATTTTGCAGACAAAGTGTAGGATACACCCGATTCTTGCGGGAATTCTGGTCATGAGCGGATTATATCCCGTAAATCTTGCTATTTTGGGCGGCAGTCCGAATTTGTCGCTTATGAACAGCAATACCGTATTCCGCGACTGCATAGCCAAGACGGGGAATATCGGAATAGGTCCCGAAACGGCAAAAATCATAGTGTCGCTTATTGTTACGGGGTTTGCGGTCTTTGTGCTGTCCAAATTTTTTAAAACTCACACAGGTCTTGCTATCCGTGCGACGGGCGATAACGAGGACATGGTGCGGGCGTCATCCATAGACGCAGACCGTATGAAGATTTTGGCGCTTTCTATAGGAAACGGCGTAATAGCCGTATGCGGAGCCATGATAACGCAGTATCAAAACTATGCGGATATAAATTCCGGCAACGGCACGCTTGTTCTGGGGCTTGCGTCGGTTATAATAGGCGAGGTGATATTTTTTAAGCGCAACGTCACATTGGGGCTTTTGGCGGCAGTTACGGGCTCTGTGGTGTACCGGTACATAATAGCGTTTGCAATGCGCCTGCCGTTTTTTGACGCAAGCTACTTAAAGCTTGTTTCGGCGGTCATAGTAGGCGTTGCTCTGTCGATACCGGCTATCAAAAGCGGAATATCCCTGATGAACACAAAAAAGGGAGGTAGGGCTGATGCTTGATATCAAAGGAATAACAAAGATATTTGCAAAGGGTACTCCGAATGAGCATACGGCTCTTAATGATCTCACCCTGCACCTTGACAAAGGCGAATTTGTTACAATAGTCGGCTCAAACGGCGCGGGCAAATCGACGCTGTTTAACGCTATATGCGGCACATTCTTTGTTGACGGCGGAAGTATTTCGCTTGATAATACGGACATTACCTACCAAAAGGAGCATAAGCGTTCAAAGGTGATAGGGCGTGTGTTCCAGGATCCGATGCGCGGAACGGCACCGAATCTCACCATTGAGGAAAATATTGCGCTTGCGTATGCAAGAGTAAATCATGGTGCGCTCGGAAAAGCGCTCAACAAGCAGGACGTGGCGCTGTTCCGTGAAAAGCTTGAAGCGTTTGATATGGGGCTTGAGGACAGAATGAAAACGAAGGTGGGACTTTTATCGGGCGGTCAGAGGCAGGTTGTAACGCTTTTGATGTGTACTATCGTTCCGCCGAAGCTGTTGCTGCTTGATGAGCATACTGCCGCACTTGATCCCGCAACATCGGACAAGATAATGAAGATAACAAACTCCATGATATCCGAAAACGGTCTTACAACGCTTATGATAACGCATAACATCAATTCTGCGTTAAAGACCGGTACAAGAACGGTTATGATGGACGAGGGCGGGATAATTCTGGATATTTCGGGTGCCGAGCGTGCAAATATGAAGCTCAATGATTTACTTACAATGTATTCACAGCGCAGTAATAAGGTGCTTGATAACGACAGAATGCTTTTAGGTAACGACTGAAACCAAAAACTGAGTGCATAAAATAACAGGTCACAAGCGCTTGACCTTTTCTGTCTTTTTTGGTAGAATAAAAGAAGCGCTAATTTATTAAGGAGGCAAAAATCAATGAAAGAACTTATGATAGGTAATGCTGCGGTTGCCCGGGGAGCATACGAGGCGGGGGCAAGCGTTGTTTCATCGTATCCGGGTACGCCCAGTACGGAGATAACGGAAAGCATTGTTTCCTATGACGATATTTATGTAGAGTGGGCGCCTAACGAGAAGGTTGCATCGGAGGTCGCGATAGGTGCTTCGATAGCGGGCGCAAGGGCTATGACCTGCTGTAAGCACGTAGGTCTGAACGTTATGGCTGATCCGGTGTTTACGGCAAGCTATACGGGAGTAAACGGCGGCCTTGTAATATGCGTGGCGGACGATCAGGGAATGCACTCATCGCAGAATGAGCAGGATTCGCGCCATTATGCCGAGGCTTCAAAGATAGCCATGCTTGAGCCGTCGGACAGCGGAGAATGTAAGGAATTTACAAAGCTGGCGTTTGAACTCTCGGAGGAGTACGATACGCCCGTATTTTTGAGACTGTCCACAAGAGTATCACATTCGCAGAGTCTTGTTGAGAAAGAGGAAAAATGCGATTATAAATTAAAGGACTATAAGAAAGAGCCGCAAAAATATGTTATGGCGCCCGCAAACGCCATAAAAAGACATATAGTAGTCGAGGACAGAATAAAGAAATTGATCCGATATGCGGAAAGCTGCAATATAAACAGCATTGAAAATAACGGTAAGAAGATAGGTATCATCAGCGCCGGCATCACATATATGTATGCAAAGGAAGCGTTGGGCGATAACGTAAACTACTTAAAGCTCGGTATGATATATCCTATGCCCGAAAAGCTTATAAAGGACTTTGCCGCAGCCTGCGATACGGTTTACGTTATCGAGGAATTGGATCCCGTAATAGAAAATCACTGTAAGGCGATAGGCGTACCGGTTATAGGCAAGGAAAAATTCACACTGCTTGGCGAATATACGCCGTCAATGATAAAAAAGGCAGTTCTCGGTATAGAGTCTGTGGAGAACATCGTTCCAACTGAAGAAATACCGGGCAGACCTCCCGTAATGTGCGCGGGTTGCCCGCACAGAGGCACATTCTACGTGCTTAAAAAATTGGGACTTACGGTTGCGGGTGACATAGGCTGCTATACATTGGGCGCAATGCCGCCGCTTGGCGCAATAGATACGACTATATGTATGGGTGCGTCCGTAAGCGCCGCACACGGTATGGCAAAGGCAAGGGGCGATGAATTTGCAAAAAATCTTGTTTCCGTTATAGGTGATTCCACATTTATGCATTCGGGTATAACCGGGCTTGTAGATATCGTGTATAACAAGGGTATAAATACCGTTTTGATACTTGATAACTCAATAACGGGCATGACTGGACATCAGGATAACCCCACAACGGGCTATACCATAAGAAAAGAGCCTACAAAGCAGGTAAATCTTATAACGCTTTGTAAGTCAATAGGCATTGATAATGTGACGGTATGCGATCCGTTTGATATAAAGACTCTTGAAAAGGTCGTAGGGGAAGAGGTCAAAAAGGATGAGCCGTCTGTCATTATAGTACAGCGTCCGTGTGCGCTCTTAAAGACCGTAAAATACAGCGGTCACTGTACGGTTACGGACAAGTGTAAAAAATGCAAGGCGTGCATGAAAATAGGCTGTCCCGCGATCACATTAAAGGACGGTGCCGTAAAGATAGATACCACTCAGTGTAACGGCTGCGGACTGTGTATAAACGTATGTCCGTTCGGCGCAATAGAGAAGGAGGACTGATTATGAATACAATGAATATAATGATAGTCGGCGTAGGCGGTCAGGGAACCTTGCTTGCAAGCCGTATTCTGGGTAAGGTAGCAATAAAGGCAGGTCATGATGTAAAAATAAGCGAGGTACACGGCATGTCGCAAAGGGGCGGCAGTGTCGTTACCTATGTAAAATACGGCGAAAAGGTATATTCGCCTATTATAGATTTCGGTGAAGCGGATATCATACTTGCGTTTGAGATGCTCGAAGCGTACAGGGCGCTGCCGTATCTTAAAAAAGGCGGTAAGATAATCGCATCAACACAAGAGATGGATCCCATGCCCGTTATAACGGGTGCAACTGCTTACCCCGAAAACATACAGAAAAAGCTTGGCGATAAGGTAAATCTTGTCGCAGTCGATGCGCTTTCGGCGGCAAAGGAAGCGGGAACGGTCAAGGCTGTAAACGTTGTCCTTATCGGACTTTTGGCAAAGAGTACAGATACTCCTAAGGAGGTATGGCTTGAAACCATAAAAGAGACTGTGCCTCCGAAGTTTTTGGAGATAAATTTAAAGGCGTTTGAATTGGGCTACAATATGTAAATGCCTTACGAGGTGAAACGTTATGAAAATCATTGCCGCAACAGGCAACAGGGGAAAGATAAAGGAAATAAAAAAAATATTTTCGCCGCTTGGATTTGAGGTAATAACCCAAAAAGAGGCGGGCTTTGATATCGACGTTGAGGAAAACGGAAAGAGCTTTAAGGAAAACGCACTTATAAAGGCGCGCGCAGTTTCAAAGCTTTGTAATGATTATGTTATTTCGGACGACAGCGGACTTTGTGTTGACGCTCTTGGCGGAAGACCCGGTATTTACAGCGCAAGGTATGCAGGTGCGGACACTCCGTATCCCGAAAAAATAGAATGTCTTTTAA
Source organism: uncultured Ruminococcus sp. (assembly GCA_902783115.1). GTDB lineage: Bacteria > Bacillota > Clostridia > UBA1381 > UBA1381 > 12844. The sequence goes on from CACZPW010000148.1 coordinate 5,568, forward strand.
AGGAGCTTGCCCCGTATGAGGATAAGAGCGCGCATTTTATGACAAGCGTTGCCTTTATCACGCCCGCCGGCACTGAGATAACGGCGGACGGCGCAGTTTATGGGCATATCATTGATACGCCAAAGGGTGAAAACGGGTTTGGCTATGATCCCGTATTTTACAGCGATGAACTTCACAAAACGTTTGCCGAGGCAACTCTTGAAGAGAAAAACAGCATATCCCACAGGGGCAGAGCCTTAAGGGCGCTCTATGATATTGTAAAAAATGAGGGCTTGGTATGATAAAAGAATCGGCTTGGATAACGCCTTGTACGGGTATTGATGACGGCGCGGCGGAATTTGTAAAACATATAAGTGTAAAAGGCGATATAAAAAAGGCGGCGCTTGTTGTTACGGCAATAGGTGTTTACGATGCGTACATAAACGGCAGACGGGTGGGGGATTTTATTCTTGCTCCGGGCTGTACGGCGTATAATAAACGTTTGCAGTATCAGGCATACGATATAACCGGTATGCTTGATAATGAAAACGAGCTTGTGATAACCGTAGGCAAGGGCTGGCACAGAAGCCGTATGAGCGAGAACAGACCTGAGATTAACACAAAGCCGTGTGCGCTTATAGCTCAAATCACGCTTGAATATAAGCACGGCAAAACTGAAACGGTATGTACCGATAAAGCTTGGAAATGCCGCAGGAGCCGTATAGTATTCAACGATATATGGGACGGCGAAACCTATGACGCGTCACTGAAGACGGGTGAGCTTTTTGATGTAAAGGAAGCAGAGCTTGATAAGTCCGTACTTATAGAGCAGGAGGGTGAAAAAGTATGCGAAAGGGAGGTATTTTTACCCCAAAAGCTTATAATTACGCCCAAAGGCGAAAAGGTACTTGATTTCGGGCAGGAAATCACGGGCTATGTCGAGTTTTCTGTAAATGCCAAGGCGGGTGAAACGGTTGAGCTTTCCTGTGGTGAAGTGCTTGATGCGGACGGCAATTTTTACAATGATAATTACCGCAGCGCAAAATCAAAAATGAAATATATATGTGCGGACGGTAAGCAGACGTGGAAGCCCCGTATGACCTTTTACGGCTTCAGATATATCCGTATCGACGCATATCCGGGCGATGTTGATGCGGATAATTTTCGTGCAATAGCCGTATATTCGGATATTGAAAGAAGCGGTTATATAAAGACTTCAAATGAAAAAGTAAACAAGCTGTTTGAAAATACGCTGTGGTCACAGCGTGATAATTTTTTGGATATACCGACGGATTGCCCGCAGCGCGATGAGAGAATGGGCTGGACGGGCGATGCGCAGGTGTTTGCAAAAACGGCTTGCTATAATTTTAACACGAAGCGCTTTTTTGAAAAGTGGCTTGCAGATTTAAGGGCGGAGCAGAGAACTGACGGCTCTATACCCGACACAGTACCCAATTTCTGGAAAATAATGCGTTCCTCCGCCGCATGGGGTGATGCAATGACGGTTATTCCGTGGCAGGTATACCTTATGTACGGCGATAAAAAGACGCTTGAGGATAATTTTGACGCCATGAAGGCTTGGGTGGACTTTATGGGTGCCGACAGCCTTGACAAATATTTATGGACCTGTCCGGACGATTCGGATAAAATGTGGCGAAAGCATTACGGGGACTGGCTTGCTCTTGACGCGCCGAATGATGGCTGGAGGGGTAAAACTCCGGATAATTTTATTGCAAGCGCATTCTATGCATATTCAACGGATATTCTTGTAAGAGCAGGAAAGGCTTTGGGCAGGGATATGAGCGAATATGAGAAGCTGCATGGGAATATAGTAAAAACGTTTAAAAATACCTTTAATGAGCTTACGACTCAAACGGAGCATACGCTTGCCCTTTGCTTTGGACTTACCGACGACAGGGAAAAAACGGCGGCAAAGCTTGCAAAAATGATAAGGGAAAACGGCAATAAACTGAAGACGGGCTTTGTCGGTACGCCGTACCTTATGTATGCCTTAAGCGAGAATGGGTATGCGGACGTTGCATACGATCTCTTGCTACAGGAGGAATATCCGTCTTGGCTTTACGAGGTAAATCACGGAGCGACGACTGTTTGGGAGCATTGGGACGGAATAAAAGAGGACGGAACGTTTTGGAGTACGGAAATGAATTCGTTTAACCACTATGCCTACGGCTCTGTATGCGGCTGGATATATTCACACGCAGGCGGAATACGTCCCGATGAAAACGCACCCGGCTTTGAAAGGGTGATAATTGCGCCGGTGATTACCGGAAAAATCGACGGTATTGAAGTTAAATACCGCAGCGTAAAAGGCGATATCGTCTCCAAATGGCAAAATACGCCAAACGGAGTGAGATATGAAATAACCGCACCTGTTCCGATAACCCTTATAATTGACGGTAAAGTCCGGGAACTCGGCGCGGGAAGCTATACCTTCGGCGGATAAATTTTGCATATTGAATTACGGAGTGTAATGTGTTAAAATCATTCTGTAGTAATTTCGGCGGTTTGTTATATTTTGAAAAACAGAAGATATTTTAAGTGTTTGCTCATAGCATGGGAGGAAGGATAATGGATATTTATAACGATACCTTTATGGAGTATTTGATCAAGCGGAAAAAGGATACAAAGGGAAAACTGTTAACTGCACTTATCATATTTGGCGCCCTGGTGCTTACTGTAGTTATTTTTATCGCTACGTGCGCTCTTGCGCTGGGGATGCACACCGGTGATTTCGGGTTTACGCTTGGGCTGTTGTTTGTTGCGGCGGCGTGGTATTTTGCGTATGTGCTTTTATCGTCCCTCAATATCGAATGGGAATATATACTTACGAACAGCGAAATGGATATTGACAAGGTAATGTCAAAAAAGGGCAGAAAACA
>CACZPW010000149.1 GCA_902783115.1 uncultured Ruminococcus sp.
CCTTAAAAGGGTCTTCATATTCTTTTACACTTAATTTGTCTAATGCTATATCATGCTTCTCTTGTTCTGATATATACTTCTTTATTGTTGCTTCATTTAACCCGACTGTACTCACATAATACCCTTCTGCCCAGAAATGCCTGTTGCCATATTTGTACTTCAAATTTGCGTGTTTATCAAACATCATCAGAGCACTTTTCCCTTTTAAATATCCCATAAAACTTGACACACTTATTTTTGGTGGTATACTTAATAGTAAATGCACATGGTCGGGCATCATATGTCCTTCGAGAATTTCTACTCCTTTATATCTGCATAATGTTCTTATTATTTCTTGTAGACTTTCTCTATATTGTCCGTATATTGATTTCCTCCTATATTTAGGAATGAACACTATGTGATATTTGCACATCCACGTTGTGCGTGCTAAACTATTTGTTTTATTTGCCATTAAACTCACCTTTCTTTATTTAAATTTACAATAAGCTTGAACAACTTTATTGTATCAGAAAGGTGAGTTTTTTGGTATAACCATTTGCTACCCACCCGCATAGCGGGTGGTTGTCTGTTTCGCACGCTTCGCGTACTCAACTGTCTAAAGACATTAATACTAAAAACGGCGATTTCTTAAAAACCGCCGTTTTTATATTTACATATATTCTGCTTTGATCTTTGAGAGTGCTTCTGACATCGCTATTGTGCCTTCCTCAAGGGTGATGTTTGAAAGCTTATCGTTCGCCCAGTCAATTATCAAACCCATATACCCGCCGGTAAAGAATCTCAGGGCCGCTTCAAATCTCTTTTTATCCCGTATTTTCGACATAAGCTCCTCATCGGACATATAAATATTTATCACATTATCTCTTAGTCTTCTAAAAAATTCGTCGGCACCCCTTGTTTTTATAAGAGATTTATAGAAATTTTCATCGCTTTCCAAAAAATCCACAACACCCTTCAAGCTTTCAAAATCGCCCCCAATCACTATATCCGTTCTTGTGAGGATGGACATAAGCTTTCTCAACACGTCCGAATGTATCTTCTTTCGTACATCGTCAATTGACTTAAAATGCGCGTAAAAGGTGCTTCTGTTTATATCCGCCTCATTTACGATATCCGTAACGGTTATTTTACCTTTTCGCTGCATAAGCTCTGCGTATGCATGAATTATCATTTTCTCGGAACGGATAGCATTCCTATACGGTTTCTTTGTTTTCTTTTCCATTTTGCTTCTTTACCTTTCTGTATATTCTTATACCAAACACCGCAGCCGCCGCCACAGCCGCCAAAATCCCGAATATGATACCGAACACGGTAACGGGCTTTGGCCTTTTGTAAAGCATTACAAACTCGCCCGGCTCCTTCATTGTGAATACATCGTATGTACCGTCTCTTTCAGAGTCTGTTATTTCCCATGCCCCGTCTTCTTTAACGGCTATGCTGACGCTTTTTTTTGCATCGTTACGGATATGAATTTTCAAATCTCCGTATGAGCTGTCGCTTAAGGTGTAATTATATGCTTTATATATTTTATAGCCTTTAAAATCAAGGTCGGTGTCTGTTTCGTTTACCTTTACATAAGTACCGTCGGGAAATATTCCTTCAACCAGCAACAGCGCCGGCTCCTCACCCGTGGAAATGGTCGTCGTCGCCTTGCTGTACTCGGTTGTAAACACAACATTTCTGACTATAGGCTCCGTTACATCCCTGTCCCATGCCGGTATCTCGCCGCCCTGCGCCGCCACATGCGGTATATCCTTATCTGTCAGCTTTTCGCCGTATTCCTTTGTAACGGTTTTCAATTCCGCTCCGTTATCCATAAATACGACCTTAAAGTGGAATCTTGCATATTCATCGGATATCGCGCTTATCGTTTCCCCGATATTTTTCGCGTCATTTTCAAAAAGCGCTTTTATCTGCGGCAAATATTTGTCGCCCGTTGCAATTTTATACGTTTCCTTATCAAGTCCCGAAAGCTTTTGAGGCATATTTCCGTCCCCGGACACCATATCCTGAGGCTTCACAGGCTCCGCCTTGCCCTCAAGGTCTGTACCTCCCACTCCCGAGAGTCCCTCGTCGATAAAGTAGTTTGCACTTATATCACCCGTAACAGCACCCGCGACAGCGCCTGTTTTATCCGTTTTTTTATTGTTTATTACAGGCATACAATAGCAGTTTGATATGTTTTTGCCCTCGCCACATATACCGCCTATAATATTCTTTCCCTCAAGCTCGCTAATTGCAATACAGGTTTTTATATCCGCAAGCGAATATCCGCATATACCGCCCACATAGGCGTCCTCTTCTGAGCTCACCTTCGATGTGGATAAACAGTTGTCTATATTACCCATATCCGCCCGTCCGGCTATTCCGCCCGCATACTTTGCCTTTGAGTTTACCTTGCCCATATTTATATCGGAATTTATTACAGCCTTCAGCACCGCGTCCGGATCGACCTCCGTTCCGTCGGGAAGCTGCATATTTTCACCGTTTCTGACTATGGACTCAAAGCCCACGGCACCTGCGATGCCGCCCGACATCTCATTTGCATTGACATCGCCGTAATTTATGCAGTATTTTAAAAGTGCCGTGTCCGCATTTTCGTTGCCGATAAGACGCGGAATGACTATGCTTGTGCTTTGTAGATTTTCAACCGAAATTTCCGTTTCCTTTGCGTATGCGGTCGTGTTAAGGCTTCCGAACAGCTTATGGAATATATCCCTTATAAGCTTCCCGCCCGGGCTGTCGGGATTTATCGTCGGCAAAGGTCTTAAAGTCGGTATGGTCGGTATCGAATTTACAAACCTGTTCAGGGAATTGACAAGGCTTACCGTCTGCCGTTCAAGTCCCGTAAAATTATCGGTCATGATGTCAATATCGTCCTCTAACGACCGCAAAAGACTCTTTGTGACATTCATGGTATCGTCCATATTCCCCAGGGTTTGGTCGATGCTGTCCGATAAATCGTTTAGATTATCTATCGTTTCGGCAAGATCAAGCTCGTCTATCTCGGTTTTTAATCTGTCGATAAGGTCGTTTACATTATCGTCACCGTTATCAATGGCGTCGTTTAAATTGTCGATAAGCTCATTTATCTGATATGCGCCGTCATTGAAGGTGGTTACCGTTTCGTTTACGATATCAAGAGTTTCGTCAACGGATTTATGTATTTGATCTATATGCCCGTCCGTATCGTCCGTTATTTTTGATAGATTATCGTCGATACTGTTGCTTATATCGTCAAGGAAATTTGACAGGTTACCGTTCCCCGTACCGTCCACCGCATCGGATATCGAACGGAGCGTATCGGTTGCGGTTCTTGCAAGCTCCCTGTTATCGCCCACAAGCCCGCTCAGTTCATCATGCACCTCATTGCCCGAAAAGCCGAAAACGGTTTTTAAAATATCATCGGTATAATCATCGACCTTTTTCTTGACATTCTCTATCTCGTTCTTTACGTCGTCAGCCTGTTTCCTGACTGCCGCTTGTGCGCTTTCATAGCTTAAATCAATATCCGTGTACGGCTCAAATCTTCCCGCAATGCCGCCTATACTGCGCCTGCCCTGCACAGTAGAATTATTGATACATTCCTTCGTTTCGCCGCTCATAAGCCCGCATATACCGCCGACATTATCTCCGAATACCTTACCGCCGATAATACCGTTATTCGTACACGCTGCAACAGCGCCTTTATTATTGCCTGCGATGCCGCCGACATTTACGGTATTTTCATTGGCGTCCGCACCGACCTTGCCGAGATTTTTACAAAGCTTTATCCTGCCCTCGTTAAGACCTGCGATACCTCCTACCGTGCTTGTTCCGTTTATGTTTGCGTTTACGGAGCAGCTGTCGATTATTCCGACCATTGTATTAAGTCCTGCGATGCCGCCCACCTGCTTTTGACCTCTGAGGCTTCCCCGGAAGGCGCAGTTTACTATTATGCCCTCGTTATATCCGACAATGCCGCCGAAATTCTCTTCGCTGTCACTTATCTCGCTTTTTATATTTTGCGTGTTTACGTCCGCTTTTTGCAGTATGTCGATCGCTTTTTTTTGAACAATGGTCTGCGTATCCTTCTGCCCGTCCGTTTTTATTATTCCCGTTACGGTAAGATCCCTTATCCTTGCGCCCTGCGGCAAAACCGCAAAAAGACCTCTGTTTGAGCCCTCAAAGGTAAGCTCAACATTGCTTATTGTATGCCCGTTTCCCGCAAACTCGCCGCAGAATATCTCTGCGGGAGCAACCTCCATACCTTTAAGGTCTATATCGTTTAAAAGCGCGAATTTTTTATTCTTTGAATACTCGTCAAAGGAGCATTTTTGGGTAAATGCCAAAAACTCCGCCGCCGTTGATATGGATACGGAGCTGTCGGCATACGCAAACGGAGTTCCGTATCCCAAAAGCATCAATACAGACACCGACAGCGCCGTAAATTTCTTATTCAGATTTATCAATGTCAACAAACTCCTCTCCCGTATTTTCTATGAGGTTATCCTCTTTTTCGCCAAGCTCTACCCTTGCGTTCAGCTGCCCCTTTACGACTCCGAAAAATACTCCGTCAACAAAGCCCGAAATATCGCCGCGTATCCTTCCGTTTACAACTATCAGTCCGCTAAGATCACGCCTTGCTTTTTCATCGTCCTTTATATCCTCACGCTTGAATGAGGTTTTTTCTATCACCTTATCGCACAGCACTATTATCTGCGGCAGAACAAACATAACAACTATTATGGATATAAGCGTACCTCTGCCCAAGGCTATACCCAGCGATGATATTATCGCATCCGAGGACAGCTTACCTATAACAAAGCCCGAAAGCATAAGTATAGAGCCCGAGGTTAAAATCGTCGGGAACGACTGGTTAAACGAACTTACCGCCGCTTCCGTATTGCTCATCTTTTCCTTTAATTGCAGATATCTGTTCGTAAATACTATGGCATAGTCTATAGTGGCACCCATCTGTATTGCGCTTATTACCAGATAGCTTAAGAAAAACAGAGGCGTTCTTGTAATGTATGGAATGGCAAAGTTTATCCATATACTTCCCTGTATCGCAATTACCAAAAGCACCGGGATTCCCGCCGATCTGAACGTTACCATAAGTATCAGAAGCACCGCAAGTATCGTAACTACGCTTATCTTTTTGTTGTCGCCGCCAAAGGAATCGCCCAGATCGCGGCTGTTTACGCTGTCCGATACCATAAGACAATCCGGATAATACTGTTCGACCGCCGCCCTTATATTTTTAAGCAGCGCATACGATTCTTCGCTTTCAACATCGCATTTGTACGTAAATACAAGTCTTGAAAACCTGTCGCTTTCAAGCTGATCCTTTGCGTCCACAAGCTTATCGTAAAGCTCGTTCAGATCGTCCGTCTGCCCGGCATCAAGATTTACTATTCCCAGATCCATTTTCTCATGTATGTACATAAACAAATCTATTATGGGTACCGTGTAATCGTTTACATCGGCAAATATTGCGCTGTATTCATCATGCTCAACGCCGTATGCCTGGAACAGCAGACAGCACTTGTCATATTCGATACCCAAAAGCTTTGAAAGCTCGCGGGCGTTTATCTTCTGCGTGAGAAGGTAGTCGTCATTTATCCTTGTGTTTGCAAGCCCCAGCGCCGAATTTATTTCCGGCTCGCGCTCGATCAGGGATATTACCTTCGTTTCCTTATCGTAATCACCCGACGGGATAATAACGGCAAGCTGATGGTCGGTTTTGAACACCTCGCTTATCTTCTTTCTCGATATCGATTCCTCCGTCACCTTCTTTGCCTGCTCCGACCTTGAATCAAACGTATAGTCGCACTTTGCAGACATAAAGGCGCAGACAACTATCACAACCATAAATACAAAAGGCATTACATACCTGAGCTTTATCATTGCCCTGCCTATAAATTCGATATTCGGAACATACGATTTATGCACCGTTTTGTCTATGAGTCTTGAAAATCTCAAAAGCAGTCCGGGCATCAGCAAAAATACGGATATAAGCGAGCAAAGTATGCCCTTGCAAAGAACAAGTCCCATATCCATACCGATCTTAAGCTGCATTATGCAAAGCGCCGCAAGTCCGGCAATTGTCGTAAGCGATGATGAGCTTATCTCGATTATCGCCTTTGACAGCGCGGAAACTATCGCATCATGCGTATTCTTCGTCTGCTTCTCCTCCGCAAACCTGTGCGATAGGATAATGGAATAATCTATCGCAAGCGCAAGCTGGAGTATGACCGCAACCGATTTTGTTATAAACGATATCTCACCGAATATGTAGTTTGTACCCATATTGAGTACCGCCGCAACGCCAAATACCGTCAAAAACACCGGTATTTCCATAAAGCTCATCGACGTAAAAATCAGAACGGCGATTATTATGAGTATTGAAACGAGAAGTATTACCTTTACCTCATCGTCAAGATGCTTTGATGTGCTGTCTATGGAATCGGAGTACATATAATAATCATAACCCGATAACGTTTCCTTCACATCGTCAATTATCGCAAGCTCCGCGTCAAGATCGTCGTCAACGTCAAGCGTAACCGTAAACAGCGCGGAGGATTCCTTATAATGCTCCGCATCGTCCTCAAAATCCACGCTCTTTACTCCGTCCACCTTTTCCACACGCTTTACAAGCTTCTCGGCGGTCGAATAGCTTACATTCGTCACCATTACCTTCTCGGTATCGTAGGTTATAAATTCCTCGTCCATAAGCGTAAGTCCGCGTCTTGTTTCCGTATCGTCCGGCAGGTATGAGCTTATATCGTTGTTTACCCTGACCTTTGACATGGTAAAAAGGCAAAGCAAAAAAGCCGCCGCAAATATCAGGTAAAATGCACGGTGCTTATCTACTATAAATTCTGAGATTTTGAGCATTACATTTCTGTTTTCTCCCAAACCGCTGTTGTTCATCAGAATTCCACTCCCCGCCGTATCCAAATAACAAAATGCTATGCGATGTCTTGACACCACGGATACGCGCTTACTTATGTCATATTATAAATTTCATCATTTTTATTGTCAATAGTTAGATTTTAAATATCAGTATGATTTTATACATTTTTTGCCAATATGTCTGACTTTGTACATTTTTGGCATATTGCACAAAAAACCCGTCAACGTATGGTAATTTAAATTATCACACGATCCAAGCCGTGATATATCACATACACGACAGGGTACATTAAAACAGGGATACGATAAAACAGTTCCGCCGCCTTATCATATCCCTGCCATTTAATTATCCAATTCGCATTTATTGTAATACTCCTTACCGCAGACCCTGCATTTTACACGGGTGTGGTATATTGACATATTATTGTACACATTACGCCTTATTGCAATTTTTCTGACAAAATCGCACTCATACGAGCCGCAGTCGGGACAGTTTTGATATATTTTATCCTCACGGTTTAAATATTGACCGCAAACTCCCCCGCCCGCAACGATATTATCATCGTTTATATATCCGCAGGTGCGGCACACCCCGTTTCTGTAGCTATGCGCTTCTAAAACGGTGCTTTTTACGAAATTACATTTTTTACAGCGCACCTCGGTATAATGGTTTATTTTATCGGCGTTTATCGGAACATGATTTGTAACAAAGCTATGCTCCTCATCGACAACGAAACGCTGCTCGCAGTATTTGCACATTCCGACCTTGATATGTGTATCAGCATCGTTGAGGTTTATGAAAATATCAAAATCGGCGTCGCTTTTATGCTGCTCCCTTGCGCTGCTCTGTATATCGCCGCACTTTGTACATTCAACTATATAGTAATGCTCAAGATTATCGATATATCTGTAAACCTTTTCGTATTTATGGTTCGTCTGACCGTAGCCGCGCGCAAAAGCGCCGCTGCCAAAGCCCAAAATCAGACCAAATACCGTCAATACCGGAATTATCCTTTTCATACCTGTTCTTCCTGTACATTCTCCTGCTTTTGTGCAGGCTGTCTGTCATTATGTATTACGCCTCTCGGACACTTTTTAGCGCACAGTCCGCAGCTCTTACATTTGGCATAGTCGATAATTGCGTGATTATCCACCACATGAATAGCGTCGAACGGGCACGCCTTTTCGCATATCTTACAGCCGATACAGCCTTTTTTGCAGTATTGGTTTACAAACTTGCCCTGTTCGGGATTGGAGCAAAGCACCCAAACCTTACTCTTTTTCGGAACGAGCCGTATCAGCGCTTTTGGGCATACGCCTACGCATTTTCCGCAAGCCTGACATTTATCGCTATCAACGACGGCAACGCCGTTTACAATGCTTATTGCGTCGAACGGACACGCCGCACTGCAGCTGCCAAGTCCCAGGCACCCGCTCATGCACTTCTTTGCGCCGCCCGCTATCTTTGACGCCGCCTTACAGTCCAGAATTCCCGAATACTCGTATTTATACAGTGCCGACGCCCTGTCGCCGCCGCACATTACCCTTGCAACGACCTCTTCGACATCGCCTGCGTCCTTTACGCCCATGATATCCGCAATCTCAGCCGCAACCTTCGCTTTACCTACGGTACAGCCGTTTACGGGCGCTCTTTCGCCCGCTACCGCCTCCGCAAATGCGCCGCAGCCCGCATAGCCGCAGGAGCCGCAGTTTGCGCCCGGAAGCACAGCCGTTATTTTTTCGACGCGCTCGTCCGTTTTAACCGCAAATACAAACGACGCAACCGCAAGCAGTATTCCGAACACAAGTCCCGTACCGCCGACAACGCATACGGCAATTATTATACCTGAAATACTCATAACACATTACCCCTTTCCTTATATCGAAAAACCCGAAAAGCCCATAAATGCGATAGCCATAAGCCCCGCAGTTATAAGCGCTATCGGAAAGCCCCTGAAGCTTTCGGGTACTGCGTCCTCGTCCAGATTCTCACGGATACCTGCCATAAGCACTATTGCAAGCGTAAAACCGAGCGCAGCAAATATGCCGTAAAGGAGCGAATATATAAAGCTGTCGGGATAGTTCTGAACATTTAAAAGCGTTACGCCCAAAACCGCACAGTTTGTTGTTATAAGCGGAAGGTAAATACCCAATGCGCTGTAGAGCGACGGCATTGATTTCTTCATAAACATTTCCACAAACTGTACCAGTCCCGCAATTATCAGGATAAATACTATCGTCTGCAGGTACAAAAGGTCAAACGGGATAAGTAAAAATCTGTTTACTATCCATGTAAAGGCGGAAGCAAGAGCCATGACAAACGTTACCGCCATACCCATACCTACCGCCGTTTCCACCTTCTTTGAAACGCCCAAGAACGGACAAATTCCAAGGAATTTTACCATTACAAAGTTCTCGGTCAAAAGGGCGGATAATATAATAGAAACGATCTGAATTGCCATTTTTATTTATCCCCCTTTCTCTTAGCTGCGATAAAGTTTATCGTACCTATCAGAAGTCCAAGCACTATAAAGCCGCCCGGCGCCATAATTACTATGGTTGCGGGAGCGATATGCGTTCCGTAAAGAGCAATGCCCCATACCGTGCCTGCGCCCAAAAATTCGCGTATAGCCGAAATTATGCACAGCGCGCCGGTAAAGCCAAGTCCCATACCCAGACCGTCGGCTGCCGAAAGTACGGGAGAGTTCTTTGAAGCAAACGCCTCCGCGCGCGCCAAGATTATACAGTTTACGACTATAAGCGGTATAAACAGTCCCAGGGACGACGCAAGGTCGGGCAAAAACGCCTTCAAGCTCATATCTATCATGGTAACAAATGCGGCAATAATTACTATGTACGCCGCGATCCTTACCTTATCGGGTATGAGCTTTCTTAACAGCGATATGAGAATGTTTGAGCAAATCAGCACCGCAGTCGCCGACAAGCCCATACCCAAGCCGTTTTTAAGGCTCGTTGTTACGGCAAGTGTGGGACACATTCCCAAAAGCTGTACAAATGTCGGATTTTCCTTTAAAAGTCCGTTTACAAATACGGAGGATACTGTTTTCTTTTCGTCCGGCATTATTTATCACCTCCGTTTAACAACTTCTCGGATACCGAAAGGGCGATGTTTACGCCGTTTGTTACGCCCCTTGAGGTTTTGGTTGCGCCCGATATCGCCTGTATATGTGTATCGTCCGCCGCAGTTTTTGAAACCTCAACCGTACCGGTTTTATCTATGTACTGATTTTTAAAAGCGTCATTCTGCGCGTTTGCGCCAAGTCCCGGCGTTTCGTTCATCGCAATAATATCGACGCCCGTTACCTTATTGTCCGCATCAACGCCCGTTACCGTTTCGATGCCCACATCATAGCCGCTTGTTTCGGTTATGACGCACGCACCCACAGTATTGCCCGATGCGTCCTTTGCAAGATACGCCTTTTCCACCGTACCGCCAAAACGCCCGGCAGTTTCTTCGATATCGGCGGTTATTTCCACCTCGTCAAACGATGCGGCGCTTTCCATAACGCTGTTCATGGCGTTTTGCTCTTTTATGATCGCATTTTCATCAATAAGCGGCTTTGTTTTTGCGTTCACAAACGCAAGCATCGCCGCCGCCAATGCGGTTATCGCAAACAGGATAAATCCGATCCTAAATACCTCTTTTACGTTTATTTCCTTAGCCATTATATGCGCCTCCCCTGTTTCCGAACGATTTTGGAACCGTATACCTTTCAAGCAAGGGCGATACAAGGTTCATAAGGAGTATCGAAAACGACACGCCTTCGGGATAGCCGCCGAAACGGCGTATCAAAAATGTCAGCACTCCACAGCCCGCGCCGAATATAAGCATACCGAGGCTTGTAGTCGGCGTTGTGGCATAATCCGTAGCCATAAAGAACGCGCCCAACAAAAGTCCGCCCGTCAAAAGCTGATAGAGAAGATATGTAATATCCATTTGCTGTTTTCCGAAGAAGAATGTAAGTACCGCAAACGTAAGAATATACATTGCGGGGATCTTAACGCTCACCACACCTCTTATCAAAAGGTATATAAAGCCTATTATAAGCGCGATCGCCGATACCTCGCCTATGGTACCCGGCATATTTCCGATAAAGCAGTCAAGCATTGTTGGCATGGGAGCAGCTATAGCGTCCTTCATTACCGCAAGCGGTGTTGCGGACGATACCGCATCGCAAAGCGGCTCTTTAAAGGTCGTCATCGCACCCGTCCATGCAATAAGCATAAAGCATCTTGCGCCGAGCGCAGGGTTTACAAAATTTTTGCCCAGACCGCCGAACATCTGCTTTACAATGATTATCGCAAAGCCGGAGCCTATTACAACCATCCAGAACGGCATAAGCGGCGAAACGTTCAGCGCAAGCAAGAGTCCCGTCACTACCGCAGACAGATCGCCGACGGTATTTTTCTTTTTTGTTATTTTTTCAAATATCCATTCCGCCAAGACCGCAGATAATACCGCTACCGCCACCAAAGCCGCAGCCCGTACCCCGAAAAAGTACACGCCGACAGCCGTCGGGGGCAAAAGCGCGATTATTACATCGAGCATTATCCTTGTTGTTGTAGTTGATGTATGTATATGCGGAGAGGATGACATTATCAGTTTACTTTCCATTATTCTGCGCCTCCTCCCTTACCTTCTTCATAACATCGGGTTTTATCATTCTTATAAACTGCAGTAAATTCTTGTTTGCGGGACAGATATACGAACACAGCCCACATTCGATACATTCAAGCACATTATACCGGCGCGCCGTGTCAATATCGTCCTTTTTCGAGCATTCCGCAAGCTTATACGGCATAAGATGCATCGGGCAATGACCTACGCACCGTCCGCACCGTATACACGGCGCCGCCTCGTCATAGGTTTTTTGCGCCTTGACTATGGCAAGCACCGACGAGGTCGTCTTCGTAACGGGATAATCTACGGTATACTGGGTAATACCCATCATAGGTCCGCCCGATATTACCTTCTCCGGCTCTGCCGCAAATCCGCCCGCCGCTTCTATAAGGAATTTCACGGGCGTTCCCGTCCTTGCCTTGAAGTTTGACGGATTTTTGATCGCATCGCCCGTCACCGTTACATTCTTTATCACCGGCGGAAGTCCGGTTTTAAACAGGTTGCTTATCGCGACCGCCGTCGCAACGTTTACCACCACACAGCCTGCGTCCGCGGGGAGCTTGCCGGCAGGCACATGTCTACCCGTTACCGCCTTTATAAGCTGCTTCTCCGCGCCCTGCGGATATTTTTTCTTGAGCGGGATAATATGTATATGTTCATTAAATTCCTTTGATTTCTTAAGATTTTGGATCCCGTCCCGCTTATTGGTTTCTATGCCGATATGCCCGTCATTTATACCAAGCGCATACATACAGACCTTCAGACCGTATATGATGCTGTCCGCTTCCTCCAGCATATACCTGTGATCTGAGGTTATATACGGCTCACATTCGGCACCGTTTATTATGATATGATCCACCTTTGTCTTCGGCTGAAGCTTTACATGGGTCGGAAAGCCTGCGCCGCCCATTCCCACTATGCCCGCATCACGGATAAGCGTCAAAACCTGTTCCCTGCTCATATTCCTGTAATCATGCGGTACACATTCCTTATATATCTCATATTTTTTATCGTTTTCGACAAATACCGCCTCAACCATCGTTCCGCTGTCATGGATATGCTCCTTAATCGCAGTGACCGTACCTGAAACGGAGCTGTGTACGGGTGCGGACACAAACTGATCCGAATCCGCCAGCTTCTGCCCCACATAAACATAGTCCCCCACCGCAACGCAGGGCGTAAGCGGTGCGCCGATATGCTGCCTTAGCGGGAATATATGCAAATCACAGTCCGGCAAAGCCTCTGTCGGCCTTGTATTTGTAAGTGACTTGTGATCGTGAACATGGTATCCGCCTTTAAATGTAGCTGCCATTTATACAATACTTCCTTTCCTTTATTTCAAACCATCGTATATTATATCATTTTATCTGCCTTTATGCAATAAATATTTATTATTTCAGGCTTTTATCGGCGAATTTTTTCGGAAAATATGAAATTTTGTATTGACAAAGCCACATATCTCTGTTATAATGTTTCAAGTCAGAGCGAGAGATTGCGGAATTGTGTAAAGGTAGCACGACTGACTCTGACTCAGTTTGTGAGGGTTCGAATCCTTCTTCCGCAGC
>CACZPW010000150.1 GCA_902783115.1 uncultured Ruminococcus sp.
GCAGGCAGAATGGACGCATACACACCGCTTCTTTTAGACAACGGGCTTGGTGCAATGATTGGCAAAGGCGCAAGAAATGTGGCGGTAATTGATGCAATGAAGAGAAACTGCGTTGTGTACTTGGGCGCAACGGGCGGCGCCGGCGCATTGATTGCAGAGTGCATAAAAGAAGCAGAAGTTGTGGCGTATGACGATTTGGGCACAGAGGCAATACGAAAGCTCAGAGTCGAAAATTTCCCTGCGGTTGTGCTTATAGACTGTATGGGAAACGATATATATAAAATAGGACAGGAAAAGTACAGGAAAATCTGAAACGAGTAAGAGAGGATACAAATATGTTAAAAAAAACAGTAGGCTTAATAATGGTTATGATAATTACGGTATCGGGTATAGTGTATACTCATGCCGAAAGCTGGGAGGAACAATATCCGTGGCCGGTTGAGAGCGTAACATATTGTAAAAATCACGGAATTTTAACAGGCGATAATTACGGAAACTTAAACCTTGGCGACAACTTAACAAGGGCGCAGATGTCAAAAATGCTTGTTGAGGCGTTCGGACTTAAAGATGAAGGCGAGGCACCCTATGATGTTAACGGACATTGGGCTCAGGGCTATGCAAAAATAATATACCGGCTCATGCCTAAAAAAACGGGCAGCTTTAGACCCGATGAATTTGTGACCCGTGAGGAGTTTGCCGCAACGCTTGTAAGGGCGGCGGGATTAAGTACCGGAAATGTGCGCAACAGCGGCATTTTAAACGCAAACTTCAACGACGTAAGCGAGGTCGATCCCGATTATAAAACGCTTTTATGTATCGCGGTCGAGCGTGCGTATTTAAAGGGTGATAACTCCAATATCCGCCCTAAGGATCTGTTGACGCGTGCGGAGGTTGCGGCGTTTATCGCAAGAGTATGCCGGAACAACACGGGCGAGAAAACTCTTACATGGGCGGATCTGGGTGTGAAGGAAAGCTATACGCCGCTTATGGGCGAGGCGCAGATAACAGTTGAACAGGCGCAGGCTTGGGCAAGAGCAAAGGGCGCGCATCAGAGATTTATCGACATAGCGCCCACATACTGGTATTACGGCGAGCTTTTCGGGATAAGACCCGAAATAATGTATGCTCAGGCTGCAAAGGAAACAGGCTACGGAAAATACGGCGGCGCCGTTTTGCCCGAAATGAATAACTGGGCGGGTATAAAGATAAAATCACCCATCGGTGATCGTACCGAGGATCATGAGACCTTCGCCACTCCCGAGGACGGCGTGCGCGCGCATTTTAACCACATGAGCGCCTATATCGGGCTTGCTCCCATCGGTGAGCCGCACGACCGCTATTACGTCGTAAAAAGCATCGACTGGGCCGGTACCGTCAAAAACCTCGAGGCTCTCGGCGGACGCTGGTGTCCCGACCTTTACTACGGCTACAGTGTATTGCACGACTGCTTAGATCAAATGTTTAAATATTAACTTATTTTGGCGCATAGCAAGTTCAAAGAGGGCACGATGTACCTTTGTACTATCGCACCCTCTTTTTGCTTGTTCTGCATCCAAACTAAGTCAATATTTGATATCAAGGAAATTTTGGCGCATAGCAAGTTCAAAGAGGGCACGACGTACCTTTGTACTATCGCACCCGCTTTTCGCTTGTTCTGCATCCAAACTAAGTCAATATTTGTACTGAGGAAAAGTATTGCCTTTTTCATAAAATATGATATAATTGGAGGTGCAGTAACATAACATAAATTGACCGGAGGTGTTATTTTAATGAAGGTATTGATGTTAAACGGAAGCTCAAAAAAGGATGGGAACACATATTTATCTTTGCTTGAAATAGGTAAACAGTTGGAAAAAGAGGGAATAGAGTACGAGATATTCCAGATAGGCACAGCTCCTGTCTGCGACTGTATAGGCTGCAGGCAATGTACGGAAAACGGCTGTGTATTCGGTGAAGATGACGGCGTTAACGAGTTTATAAAAAAAGCAAGGGAGGCGGACGGATTCGTATTCGGCACGCCCGTGTATTACGCTCACCCAAGCGGCAGAATACAGTCGTTTTTGGACAGAGTATTCTACAGCGGCGCCGATGCGTTCAGGTTTAAGACGGGTGCGTCGGTAGCGGTTGCAAGACGCGGCGGCACAACGGCTTCCTTTGACGCTCTTAATAAATATTTCGGTATAACGGGAATGTGCGTTGCAGGCTCTACCTATTGGAATATTACGCACGGCGCGGCGCCGGGCGAGGTTCTGGAGGATAAAGAGGGCTTGCAGACGATGCGTAATCTTGCACGGAATATGGCGTGGATGCTCAAGTGCTTTGAAGCGGGCAAGAAGGCGGGAATTTCACTTCCCAAGCCTGAGGCGGGAGCGAGAACGAATTTCATAAGATAAGAT
Organism: uncultured Ruminococcus sp.; assembly: GCA_902783115.1. GTDB lineage: Bacteria > Bacillota > Clostridia > UBA1381 > UBA1381 > 12844. The sequence goes on from CACZPW010000150.1 coordinate 2,397, forward strand.
AGGCAAACCGCAATTTAGTATTTTGTTTGACAAAACACCTGTGAAAAACGGGTGTTTTTTTGTGCATAGTTTAACAGCATTTGCCCTTGACCGAGGATATAAAAAGTGCTATACTGTAGTTTAGATTGGTTTGTCAAACAGGTGGATTTGGCAGGGTAGGAGATGATAAAATGTACGATCCAAAATCAATGAAGGCTACCGAATTTATTGATGATAGCGAAATTCTTGAAACTCTTGCATACGCAGAGGAAAACAAATCAAATTACGAGCTTATAAATTCGATAATTGAGCGTGCAAGGGACTGTAAGGGTGTGACGCATAAAGAGGCTGCGGTGCTTTTACAGTGCGATATAGACGAGCTTAACAATAAGATGTATGAGCTTGCAAAGGAGATAAAGCAAAATATTTACGGAAACAGGATAGTTATGTTTGCGCCCCTGTATTTGTCAAATTATTGCATAAACAGCTGCGTATACTGTCCGTATCATATAAAGAACAAAAATATCTGCCGTAAAAAGCTTACGCAGGATGAAGTAAGGAAGGAAACGATAGCGCTTCAGGATATGGGGCATAAGCGTCTTGCCTTGGAGGCGGGAGAGGATCCCAAGAACAATCCTATTGAATATATACTTGAATGTATTGATACAATATACTCGATAAAGCATAAAAACGGCGCAATAAGGCGTGTGAACGTAAATATAGCCGCAACGACGGTTGAAAACTATAAGCGGTTAAAGGATGCGGGAATAGGCACATATATACTGTTCCAGGAAACATATAACAAGGCAAATTATGAGGTTTTGCACCCGATGGGACCAAAGCATGACTATAACTATCACACAGAGGCGATGGACCGTGCGATGCAGGGCGGGATCGACGATGTGGGGCTTGGTGTGCTGTTCGGGCTGAACACTTACGCATACGAGCTTGTCGGCGTGCTTATGCACGCAGAGCATTTGGAGGCTGTATTCGGCGTAGGACCGCATACGGTAAGCGTTCCGAGGATATGCCCGGCGGACGATATAGACGTGGGCGATTTTACAAATGCCGTACCCGATGAGATATGGCAAAAGATAATTGCAATAATCCGTATTGCGCTTCCGTATACCGGAATGATCGTATCAACAAGAGAAACACCAAAAAACCGTGAAAAGGCTCTGGAGCTCGGCATATCGCAGATAAGCGGCGCTTCGTCAACATCTGTGGGCGGCTATGCGGAGCAGGAGGAGGAAAATACGGCGCAGTTTGACAGGAACGATACAAGAACGCTTGACGAGGTCGTACTGTGGCTTATGGAGCTTGGATATGTGCCGTCGTTCTGTACGGCGTGCTACAGAGAGGGAAGAACGGGTGACAGATTTATGGCGCTTGCAAAAACAGGCTCTATCCGTAACTGCTGTCATCCCAACGCGCTTATGACGTTAAAGGAATACCTTATAGATTACGCAAGCGATAAAACGAAGGCGGTAGGCGAGGCACTTATAAAGAAGGAGCTTTTGACGATACCCAATGAAAAGGTAAGGGCGATAGCCGAAAAGAATTTAGAGCTGATAAGTGAGGGACAAAGGGATTTCAGATTCTGAGTGATAAACGGAGATTAAGCTTATGCCAAAGTATTTTATGCCTACAACGCTTTTGTCGGGCGAAAATTGTATAAAAAGGCATCCCCGTCATATCGTACACGGGAAAAAATGTATGATAGTTACCGGCAGAAACAGTGCAAAAATTTCGGGTGCGTTAGCTGACGTAACGGCGGTTTTAGACGGGCATGGTGTCAAATACGACATATATGATGAGGTTACCGACAAAACGAATATAGCCGATATCTATGCACTCGGCAAAAAAATGCACGATGGCGGCATAGAATATGTTGTCGGTATCGGCGGCGGTACAACGCTTGATGCCGCAAAGGCGGCGGCTGTGTATGCCACAAACGATATGGCGCCTATGGATATTTATAAGGAGAAGTATGAAAAGCTTCCCCTGCGTGTGGTATGTGTTCCCACTACCGCAGGCACCGGCTCGGACACGACACAGTACGTAATGCTCACCATTGACGATTTTGAGAACAAAAGGAGCTTTTCCTCGGAGGTATGCTTTCCGTATGCAACGTTTCTTGACTCACGGTATACCCTTACTTTGCCAGTAGATGTCACGCGGTCTACGGCTATGGATGCGCTTTGCCATTGCGTGGAGTCGTATCTTAATACAAATGCGTCTCCGTTTTCGGATATCGTTGCGCTTGAGGGTATACGTCTGGTAGGACAGTGTGCGGGTGCGCTTATAAAGGGCGAGTTCAGCAAATCGCACAGAGAAAAGCTTTTGACAGCCGCGTCTGTGGGCGGTATGGCGGTTGCGCATACGGGGCTTAACGTCGTACATAAAATGGGGCATCAGCTTACATGTGATAAAAATATACAGCACGGCTTTGCAAACGGAATGCTTTTAACGGAGTTTATAGCATGGTGTTCAAAGGCAGATATAATGCGTGCGGTAGACGTTATCCGTGCGATAGGTATGGATCTATCCACACTAAAGAAATTTATGGATAAGGTTTTGCCGCAAACGAACGGCATAACTGAGGACGATGTCAAGGTATGGGTAAAAAACTCCATATACGATGACAGTGAGCCTAACAGTCCGAGAAAGCTTACAAGAGAGGACGAGTTTGAAATCTATACAAATGCGCTCCTCAACAAAAACAGGGACTATACCAAGTGGTAGAGCGAGAGGACAAAACGGATATGAAACTGATATCATGGAATGTAAACGGACTCCGTGCCTGTATGGAGAAGGGATTTTCAGACTATTTTAACACGGTTGATGCAGATATTTTCTGTATACAGGAATCAAAGCTTCAGGAGGGGCAGATAGATTTTGCTCCGGACGGTTATCACGGCTTTTGGAACTATGCGGATAAAAAGGGCTATTCGGGTACCGCCGTGTTTTCAAAGCGTGAGCCAAAAAACGTTACATACGGAATGGGAATCGATGTTCATGACTGTGAGGGCAGGGTAATAACCCTTGAATTTGAGGATTTTTATCTGGTAAACTGCTATACGCCCAATTCAAAGCGTGAGCTTTTGAGACTTTCCTACCGCATGGAATGGGAGGACGATTTTCTAAGGTATTTAAAAAAGCTTGATAAAATAAAGCCTGTTATACTGTGCGGCGATTTGAATGTCGCACATGAGGAGATCGACCTTAAAAACCCGAAAACAAACCATAAAAACGCAGGCTTTACCGATGAGGAGCGCGGAAAAATGACCGTGCTTTTGGGAAGCGGCTTTACAGATACGTTCAGGTATTTCTATCCCGATACCGAGGGACGGTATTCGTGGTGGTCATATATGTTCAAGGCGCGTGAGAAAAATGCGGGCTGGCGTATTGATTATTTCATCGTATCAAATAGGCTTGATGAGCGGCTTGTATCCGCCGATATACATCATGACGTGATGGGCTCGGATCATTGCCCTGTGGAGCTTGTGATTTCGGATTAACGCGGCGTAATGATCTGCGCGATGGATAGCCGGCGGATCTTACATATTTTACACAGCAGGCGGGCTGTGATAATTACGGATTTTTACATCAGAACGGGAGGCTGTTATGGAAAAAGCAAAAAAACGTAAGCTTCTTATAATTTTTATATGTACCGTTGTCGTTCTGTTTGTCGGAACGCTTCTTGTCAAACCGTCGCCAAATAGCGAAGAGGTTGGCGAGATGATGCGTGATGCGGTGCTTCACGATATAAATAAAGTGAGTCTGTTCGGGATCCGGGAGGTCAATCCCGCATTTATATCGGCGATAACGGTTACGGGACTGCTGTTTATATTCGCATTGGCGGTAAGGATATTCGTAATACCGAGGTTCAGCATAGTTCCGGGCAAATTCCAGGCGGTGCTTGAAATGCTTGTCGGGTACTTTGATTCGCTTGCAAAAACGAACAGTCCGCACAGGAACAGCTTTCTTGGCGCCTATGTATTTACGGCGGGCGTGTATATATTTACAAGTACGGTATTCGAGCTGTTCGGCGTGCAGGCGACGACTGTACATAACACGGTAATATCACTGCCTGCGCCGCTTTCGGATATAAACGGGGCTTTGATGCTCGGCTGTCTTTCGTATATTGTAATACTTTCGGGCGGAATTGCCCAAAACAAGCTGCGGGGAATAGGCAAGACCCTAAAGGAGTTTTCCCTGCCGATATCCATGAGCTTCAGAATATTCGGCGCACTTCTGAGCGGTGCTCTGGTTACGGAGCTTGTTTATCATTACACGAATTTAAGCTACGGC
>CACZPW010000151.1 GCA_902783115.1 uncultured Ruminococcus sp.
AATCGGAAGTAAGAATATATTGTGGGGTGAAGAGTATGCGTATACTAATTGTTGAGGATGAGAAGAGATTGGCGGAGGCTCTTGAACATATTTTGAAGAAGAATAAATACACGGTCGATACGGTGTATGACGGCGAGGACGGACTCGACTACATAAGAAGCGGAATTTATGATGTCGTGGTGCTTGACAATATGCTTCCGAAAATGAACGGCGTGGATATTTTGCGCAAGATACGCCGTGACGGTATTGACGTACCCGTTATTATGCTTACGGCGCTCGGCGAAATAACCGACAAGGTACGTGGGCTTGACGCGGGTGCCGACGATTACCTTGCAAAGCCGTTTGATACGGACGAGCTTTTGGCAAGAATACGGGCTTTAGGCAGACGCAGGGGCGAAATAGTGGCGGACAATTCGCTAACGTTTGGCGACATATCGCTTGATACGGGGAATCTTACGGTAAAATACGACGGCGGCGAATTGGAGCTTACCCTGAAGGAATGTCAGATGCTTGAATATCTGATACTGCATAAAAACACGGTGCTGTCAAAGGAGCAGATAATAGAAAAGCTCTGGGGCTTTGATTCGGAGGCGGAAAGCAACCATGTGGAGGTATATATACATTTTCTCAGAAACAAGCTCTGTGCAGTGAGCAAATGCGTAGTTATTGCCACCGTGCGGGGAGTAGGATATACGTTGAAGATCAAGGAGTAGGTCTATGTTTAAAAGATTACGGAACAGCTATCTTATCACAAACTCGATAATTATTGCGGCACTGCTGTTTTTGTGCTTCGGCTCTATATATGCCATGGTTTACAGAAATACCGTATTAAACACCCAACGCAGGCTTGACAGGGAAATAAGTATATGTGAAAACGGCGGTATAGAGGGCGGCAAATTCGGTGAGGGCGACAGGAAGCCGCCGATGGACGGTGAAAAAAAGGGTAAGCCCGGAGATCCGTATATGCAGCCGTTTGCGGACGGCGCATTTATGCCTGCGTTTTCCGTAAAGTGCGACAGCGACGGGAATATAACAAAGGTGAATATGAATATGTTTACCGCAGATAACGATTTTTACAAAGAGCTTGTCCCGAAGCTTACAGCGTCGGGAAAAGCCGAGGGAACGGCGAAATACACGACAACATCGGGTGATGTCAATATATGGCAGTACAGGCTCAAAAAGACGGGGGACGGCTATATTGCGGCATTTGTTGAGGTGTCAAGGGAGCTTGCGTTTTTAAGAGCACTTTTGCTTATACTTTTACTTACGATGCTTGTTGCCACCTTCGGCGCGGTCATGATAAGCTGGTTTTTTGCAAACCGATCCATAAAGCCGATAGAGGAGGCATACAACAAACAAAAGCAGTTTATCGCAGACGCGTCGCATGAGCTTAAAACCCCGCTTGCCGCAATAAATACAAATCTTGACGTGCTGCTTTCAAACGGCGGCTTTGATGACGGCGACGATAAGAAATGGCTTGTATATATAAAGGACGAAACAAAGCGGATGGCGAAGCTTACGGAGGAGCTTTTGTACCTTGCAAGGACCGAAAATACGGAGGAGGGTACGGTATATTCAAAAATATCGTGGACGGACGCCGTGAAAAATGCCGTAATGCTTATGGAGGCAAGGGCGTTTGAGAACGGGCTGACGGCCGTGACAAATATTGAGGAGGACGTGTTCACAGCCGCATCGGAGGATAAGCTCAGACAGCTTTCGATCATCCTTATCGATAATGCGATAAAATATACGCCGCGCGGCGGGGAAATAATTATAACGCTTGCAAAAAAGGGAAACGACGCCGTGCTTTCGGTAAAAAATACGGGTATCGGTATAAGCGAGGAGGAGCTTTTGCACTTGTTTGACCGATTTTACCGTGCGGACAAATCAAGAACAAACGGCGAAAACTTCGGCTACGGGCTTGGTCTGCCCATCGCAAAGGCGATAGTGCGGGCACTGAACGGGCATATATCCGCAGCCTCGGACGGGGAAACCTATACGGAATTTACAGTAAAACTGCCCATTTTAAAATAAATAAATTTAGCACTATGAAAATCCGAAGAAATGTGTTATACTGTATAATGTAACGAAGTCTGAAAATACACCATATTATATAATACCGTAAAATATATAATGTGAGGTGTATGCGCTTTGAGCAGATTTGAAATAACCGGCAAAACCCCGATACGGGGTGAGATATCGGTGCAGGGTGCAAAAAATGCGGTCCTGCCGATACTTGCCGCAACGATTATGACAGAGGATGCGTGTGTTATAGAAAACTGTCCCGATTTAAGAGATGTTGATAAAACCGTACTGGTGCTTAAAGGCCTGGGCTGTGACGTAAGGCGGAGCGGGCATACGGTAACGGTGCTCGGGGACGGCTTGTGTGACTGTGAGGTGTGCGAGACGCTTATGCGGCAGATGCGCTCGTCTATAATATTTTTAGGTGCGATACTTACACGCTGTAAAAATGCGGTTTTGAGTATGCCGGGCGGCTGTCCCATAGGTCAAAGACCGATAGACCTGCACTTAAAGGCGTTAAGGAGGCTTGGCGTTGATGTCAGGGAGGAGCATGGGTTTATGTATTGCCGTGCGGATAAAATAACCGGTGCGGATATACATCTTGATTTTCCGAGCGTGGGCGCAACGGAGAACATCATGCTTGCAAGCGTAACGGCGGAGGGTGTGACCACCGTTTCAAATGCCGCAAGAGAGCCAGAGATCGCAGATCTTGCAAGGTTCTTGAATTCCATGGGCGCGCGCATAGAGGGCGCAGGGGAGTCCGTAATAAGGATAGAGGGCGTAAAAAAGCTTCACGGTACACGGTACCGTGTCATGCCGGACAGGATAGTGGCGGCTACATATCTTATTGCGGGCGCGATAACCGGCGGCGATATGACCGTATGCGATGTTGAGCCCGGGAATATGAAGGCTGTGTGCGATGCGCTTGCTTTTATGGGTGCGCCGCTCAAGGTCGGGAATGATTCGGTACATATTTCGGGAAGAAACCGGTTAAAGGCGGTCGATTTTATACGCACAATGCCGTATCCGGGCTTTCCTACGGATATACAGTCACCGTTTATGTCCCTGCTTGCGGTTGCGGACGGCACAAGCATAGTGGTAGAGAATATTTTTGAAAACAGATACCGCCATGTTGACGAGCTTGTAAGAATGGGTGCGGATATAAAGGTGTCGGGAAAGACGGCTGTTATAAAGGGAGTCAAAGAGCTTTACGGAGCAACCGTAAGAGCAAGGGAGCTTCGGGGCGGAGCGGCGCTGGTGCTTGCGGGGCTGTGCGCAGACGGAGAAACAACGGTTGAAAATACGGAGTATATAGACAGGGGCTACGAAAGGATGGAGGACTGTCTTAGTCTGTGCGGAGCAAGGATAAGACGGGTAGATCAAAGGAGATAGTATGGACTCAAACAAAACGCCCGAAAGAGGGCTCGGAAATACAAATGATTATAACTGGAACAAATTGGAGGAGGAAACCGAAAACATCAGGTACGGCGGCGATGCGCTTGAGATTTTCAATAAGCCCAAGGCGCAGAAGAAGAAGCCGAAAAGAAAACGTACCCAAAGGGAGAAAAAACTGCTTGAGGAACGGCTCAGACTGCTGATACTTGCGGCACTGGCGCTTGTTTTTATATGGCTTGTTCTGATACTTGTTCCCATTTTCAACGTAAGAAGCATTTCCATAAGCGGAAATAAAATCGTAACGCCGCAGGAGGTGTCGGAGCTTATAGGCGATGTCAAGGGCAAGAATCTGTTTCTGGTAAGCAAGCACGACATAGAGAAAAAGCTTAAAACGGTCGATTACATAAACGAGGTAAGCGTAAAGAAAAAGCTTATACCGCCGGGTATCGAGATCACGGTAACGGAGCATATCCCCGCCGCATATATCCAGTCGGGGCAAAGCCGTATCGTAATAAATTCAAAGCTTTCGGTGCTTGAAGAAAATTCCGTAACGGATATCGAAGCGATACCGTGTATAACGGGCGTGAAGATAAAATCCGCAAAATCCGGAAAGGAGCTTCAGACGGAGAACAGCCGTATTCCGGAGATAATGGCTCAGATTCTGAAGGTCAGCGAGGAAAACGGGCTGATACCCAATATCGTGAGCATTGATATTTCGAATATAAACAGCATAACCTTCAATTACGACAACAGAATAACGGTAAACTGCGGTTCTGCCGTCGATATGGACAGAAAGATGCGTCTTTTTGCCGAAACGGTACATAATGAAAATATAGCTCCCGACGCTGTGGGCGTTATAGACCTTTCAGAAACGGGCAAGGCAAAATACACACCTTGACGCATGAAATTTTTAGCAAAATGTACAAAAATTGTAACATTTGAAAAAATATTAAAAATTTTTTAAAAAAACTATTGAATATATTGAAAAAAAATAGTAAAATACAATATATATGTATTTGGGTAATATTATTGTCATTTAAAATACTATTTAAATCACGAAGGAGGATATGTAAATGAGCATAATGCCTATAGATCTTGAAGAAAACAATGCAATCGAGGGTGCCAGAATTAAGGTTGTAGGTGTCGGCGGCGGCGGCAACAATGCTGTTGACAGAATGATAGAGGCGGGAGTTAAAAAGGCTGAATTTATCTGTGTAAATACGGACTCACAGCAGCTCTCAAGCGTTTTAGCACCAACGGTTTTACAGATAGGGACAAAGCTTACCAATGGACTCGGTGCAGGTGCAAAGCCCGAGATCGGACGTCAGGCGGCTGAGGAAACAAAGGACGAGATAAAGAACCTTGTAAAGGACGCCGATATGGTATTCGTTACCGCAGGCATGGGCGGCGGAACAGGTACGGGTGCCGCGCCGATAATCGCAGAGGCCGCAAAATCACAGGGTGTACTTACAGTGGCGGTCGTAACAAAGCCGTTCTTCTTTGAAGGCCCGCAGAGAATGAGAAATGCGGAAGAGGGCATTAAGCAGCTTGCGGAGAAGGTTGACGCTATCGTGACCATCCCCAATGACAAGCTTTTGGACATAGCCGATAAAAAGGTAACGATAAACGATTCGTTCAAGCTTGCAGACGATGTTCTCCGTCAGGGCGTACAGGGCATAATCGAGGTAATTACTCAAAGAGGTATAATGAACTGCGACTTTGCGGATGTAAGAACGATCATGAAGGACAGCGGTGTTGCCCACATGGGTATCGGTATCGGCAAGGGCGAGAGCGCAGCGTCGGACGCAGTCCGCGCGGCTATAGAAAGCCCGTTGCTTGAAACAAGCATTTCGGGCGCGCAGAACGTACTGTTGAATATCACAGGCGGCAGCGAATTCTCGCTTGTTGATATGGGTGAGGTATCGGGTATCGTTCGTGATATGGTATCGGAAGAAGCAAACATCATCGTGGGTACCGCAATGGACGATAACCTGAAGGACGAAATAAAGGTTACGCTTATCGCAACGGGTTTAAACGGCGGCAGAAGAGCGGACGAGGCAAGAAACAGCAGGTATTCCTCGGCAGGAACGTCTTCGTCAAATACAAACCGTCAGCCTACCACCTTCTCGACATCGTTTGACGACGATTCGATTTTCAACAGAAAATTAAGACCGGGAATGGGCTCGATAGATGTACCTAACTTCTTTAAGCAGGATAAATAAAATATCAAAAAATCCGTCAAAAATAAATTTTGGCGGGTTTTTTTTGTTTTGTCCTTTTAATTGTACAAGGAATATGATACAATAGAGATAATATTGAAGCAAAGAGGTGTAGATTATGCCTGTTGATATAATCCGCGGCGCGATCGGCTCGGGTAAGAGCCGTCTTTGTATGGAGCAGATACGCAGTATCCACAGCAAAGATCCGGATATAAAATGTATTATGCTTGTGCCGAACCACTATTCGTATGTGACCGAAAAGGCGTTTGTTTCGGAATTTGGCGGTACGGGACTCAATAACATTGAGGTTTTGACGCTTCGCCGCCTTGCGCAGGAGCTTTTGGACAGAGCGTCTTTAAACTACATAACGGCATCGGGCAAGGAGATGCTTATTTACCGTGCGATACAGGATTTTCTCGAAACGGAGGACCATGAAAAATTGACCATGCTCCGTACGGTTATGAAGCCGGGCTTTGTAGAGGTCATGTCGTCGCTTGTCAGTGAATTCAAAAGATATAATATCACACCGGGGGTTCTGTTTGAGAATGCCAAAAAAACGGATAAAAAGAGCAAGCTCAGAGAAAAAATGATAATATCCGCAAGTATATATAAAAGATATAACGAGCTTATAGACGCAAGCGCCTATGCGGATATGGAGGACGACTGCATAAGGCTTGCATCGGAAATCTCAAAGGGCGGATATTTCGATAAAACAACTATGGTCTGGATAGATAAATTCAGCGACTTTACCACCGCAGAATGGGAGCTTGTATCCGCAATAGCGGACAAGTCCGCCAATGTGACGGTTTCGGTCGATTATCCCAAAGAATATAACAGGCTTTACGGCAGAATGAAGCATACATACGACATGGTCTGTAAGCTTTGCGATATGTACGGTGCAGGCGTCGAATATGATACGGGCACGGAATTTGGGGACACAAAAAAGCCCGATATAAAATTTTTGCTTGAAAATTGGAGGAGCATGGACGCAAAATATGCCGAAAAATGCCCCGATATACGGATATTTTCGGCGGAGGATATTTACGGCGAGCTTGAAATGTGCGCCTTAAATATCCTTGACCTTGTGAGGGAGGAGGGTTTAAGATTCGGCGATATTGCCATCCTTTGCGGCAGGACGGGCGATTATCTGCACATGATAGAAACAATATTTTCCGAATACAGAATACCGTATTTTACCGATAACCAGATCGCATTGTCCGAGCATCCGATAACGGTCGGAATAATGTCTGTTTTTGATATAATCTTAAATAACTGGAGCTATGAGTCTGTATTCAAGTTTTTAAAGGCGGGCTTTGCGTATAAGAAAACAGAGCAAAACGGCAGAAGTGTTTTTGAGCCGATCCCTTGCGAGGATATTGACTACCTTGAAAACTATGTTTTAAAATACGGTATCAGAGGCGAAAAAAGCTGGCTTGACGACAATAAATGGTGCTACGGAAGCGGAATAACCGACATAGCCTTTAAAAGAAACAGGGACGCTGAAAACGACAGAGCAGATTCTATACGCCGCGAGGTTCTTATGCCTGTATACAGGCTGTCAAAAAAGGTTTCAAAAAAGAATACCGCAGAGCATTTTTCAAGATCGGTGTTTGAATTTTTAAAGGACATAAATCTTGAAGAAGGACTCAAGGCAGAGATAAAGCGCTTCCGTGACGAGGGACATATAAATGAGGCGGAGCAATTTGCGAAGCTCTGGAATCTGCTGCTTGACGTTTTAAATCAGGCAGTTGTTTCGGGGACAGATAAAAAAATGGATTTTTCCGAATACGGAAAGCTTTTGACGGTAGGAATAAAAAAATGCAGTATACGCACAGTGCCGTCGGGTATAGACCAGGTGTATGTAGGAGATGTGGAAAGAAGCTCTGCGGCAAATATTCGCGCAATGTTTATTGTGGGCGCTGTTGACGGGACGTTCCCATCGGGGATCCCCGACGAGGGCTTTTTCTCAAACAATGACAGAAACACGCTTTTAAACGAGCATAATATACGTATCGCTCCCGATACCATCAAAAAATTTGAACAGCAGTATTTTAAGGTATACCGTGCGATGTGCAGTGTAAACGAGAGGCTTTTCGTTTCGTATCCCGAAAAAACGCTTGACGGTAAAAGCATAAGTCCGTCCGGTATGATCGAGGATATTTTAAGAGTGGTACCCCAAGCCGAAAAATATGCGGCGCCCGACAGCGATGCCATATATTTATCGACGCCCGAGGCGACCATACACCGGCTGCTTATCAGAAAATCAGAGATAAACGGCATTAAAAATCCGCTATGGGACGCAGTTTATGAATGGTATGAAAACCATGACGAATACAGCGATAAATTGGCGCTTCTAAAGCGGGCAAGATGGTATTCAAAAGAGGATACGGTGCTTGATAAGGAGCTGTCGCAAAGGCTCTATGATAAAAACTTGACGTATACCGCAAGCCGTCTTAACGTGTTTGCAAAATGTCCCTACGGTTATTTTATGCAGTACGGTATGGGACTTACGGAGCGTGAGGAATGGGAAATAAAGCCGACCGATGTCGGAATATACGCCCATGAGCTTATAAAGGTATTTTGCGAAACGGTGGAAAAGGACGCAAAAAATGACGCCGATAAGCTGAACGCCTGGAAGAATATGACGGATGCCGAGCGTGATAAAATACTTGACGATCTCATAGCCGCCGCATGCGATAACGTAATACTTGACGGCGCGTATGACAGCAAGAAAAACGCAAGTATTTTAAAGCGTACCGGCAGGAACATCAAAAATGCGGCAAAAACGGTACATATGTCCTTATCAAAGGGCGAATACGTTGAAAAGGGGCTTGAAAAGAGCTTTAAGATATCGATCGCTCCAGATATAAGCATCAGGGGCACCATAGACAGGCTCGATATGTATTCGGGCGATAACGACGACAGGGTAAGGATAATCGACTACAAGACGGGCAGTACGGAATTTGACGTTGTAAATATCGTAAACGGCGTTGATATGCAGATGATAATCTATGCTGTTGCGGCAAAGGAGCTTGCGCGCGAGGCGGGTATGGATCCGAGGGTTTCGGGGATCTATTATAACAGGGTGCATAACAAATTCGTGTCCGTCGAAATGGGAAATGCCGACGCCGCTTGCGAGGAAAGGAAAGCGGCGCTGCAGCTTGACGGCATAACCTTTATAAAAAGCGAGGATGATTTTAGGGCAGAGGATATATCGCTTGCCGAGGGTAAAAACAGTGATTTTCTCAATATCGGTTATGATAAGAAGGGCAGCATCAAGGCAAGGAGCAGTCTGCACAGCGCAAATGAGATAGAAGGTATTATGGAAACCGTAAAGGACAACATAATAGAAATGGACAAAAAAATCAGGGACGGATATATAAAATGCAATCCGTACCAAAACAAGAACTCGCATCCGGCGTGCGCCTTTTGCAGCTTCGGCGAGGTCTGTATGTTCTGTAACGGTAAGACTCCCAGATATGCAAGCGGTAAGAGCGCCGAGGTGTGGGAGGAAATGAACATTAAGGGAGAGGGTGTAAACGGTGGCTCTTAATTGGACTGACGAGCAGGAAAAGGCGATAGAAACAAAAAGCGGCAGCGGTTCGATTTTGGTAAGCGCCGCGGCAGGCTCCGGTAAAACGGCGGTTCTGGTTGAGCGTATAATAAGAATGATACTAAGCAGATCCACAAGCATCGACAGACTGCTTGTGGTCACGTTTACAAACGCCGCCGCAGCGCAGATGCGTGAAAAGATAACAAAAAAGCTGTATGAATGTCTTAAAACAGGCTATGAGGATAAGGAATGGATAGCAAGGCAGATAGGACTTGCGTCAAGCGCGGATATTGCGACTATTGATTCCTTTTGTTTGCGTGTTTTAAAAAATAATTTCTACGCATTGGGTGTTGATCCGAATTTCCGCATAGCGGACAGCGCCGAGAGCGCGCTTATTGCCGATGAGGCGATGGACGCGCTGTTTGACACTCTGTATAATGCGGACGAAAACAGCGATGAATATAAAAAATTCACCCACCTTCTTGATATTTATGCCGACAACCGTTCGGATAAGGGGCTTAAAAATCAGATAAAGCGTATATATGACTTTTCGCAGTCCTTTGCATTTCCCGCAAAATGGCTTTCACAGTCTGCGGCAGCATATACGGAGGATATGAAAAACAGCGTCTGGATGACGGATATCGTGCCAAAGCTCTATATCCGTGAAACAGGCAGAAAATACCGTAAAAAGCTTATCAATCTTATAGAAAATATGGAGCGGGAGAATCCCGTAAAAGGCGTGTCGGCAAAGGAGGCGCTTATAACCGCTTACGGTGATATGGCGGACGGGATATTCAAGGCTGTGGAAATTGCGGACAGGCTTATTGCGGCAAAAAGCTGGGACGATGCGTATTCGGTTTACGGATCGTACATAGACGGCGCAGACGGCATAGACGGCTTCAGCGCGCGAATGAAGCCGAAGGACATTATTGCGGATATTGACTGCTGGAAGGCGTTTTGCTCCGAGCGAAACAGGATAATAAAAGAGTTTTTCAAGGAGTGCGCGTATTTTTCCATGCCGTCGGATGAGGTGTCGGCATTGTTCCGCGGCGCCGGGCTTAAAAGGCAGGCGGAGGAGCTTGTATGGCTTACCCTGCTTTACGGCGAGGAGTTTACGCGGCATAAGGATATACGTAATATAAAGGAGTTTTCGGATATAGAGCATCTTGTGTGCAAGCTGTTTTCCGAAAATGAGGATATACAAAATGAGTACAGGGACAAATACGATGAGATACTTATTGACGAATATCAGGACACAAACGGCTTGCAGGATACCATATTCAAGACCATATCAAGATCCGAAAAGAATATGTTTATGGTGGGCGATCTAAAGCAGAGCATATACCGTTTCAGAGGCGGAGATCCCACCATATTCAAGGAAAAAAGCTTGATCTTTTCCCAAAGCCATACAGACGATACACGCATAGACCTATGCCAGAATTTCAGAAGCGGACAGGAAATTTTAGCGTGCGTAAATGCTGTTTTTAAGAAGGTCATGAGCGAGGATACGGGCGATGTGGATTACAGATCGGGGGAAGAGATAACAAGGTCTTCCGACGCCGGTTCGTGGGACGGCAGATACCGTGCGCAGATGCACTACCTTACATTTTCGGGAGCGGGTGAGGGCGCGGAGGAAGCCGAGCAGACCGCTGTAGAGGCGGAGTTTGTTGCGGAAAAAATCGAAGAAATGATAAATTCGGGCTTCCCCGTGCGTGACGGGGATAAGACGCGTCCCATAAAGCAGGGTGATATAACCATACTTTCAAGGTCGGTAAAAACGGGCTTCGGCGATACGATAAAGGCGGCGCTTGATGCGCGTAACATAAAGTCGTATGTAGAGATAGAGGACTATTTTGAAAAGCGTGAGATAAAAACCATGCTTGCGCTGATATCCGTTATCGACAATAATTTTCAGGATATTCCGCTTGCGGCGGTTATGCGTTCGCCCATAGGCAATTTTACCGAAAACGATTTGGCAAGGATAAGGCTTTACACTCCCGAGGGATATTTGTATCAAGCGGTATCAAACTACCGCTCGGACGAGGAGGGCATAACGAAGGAGGAGACAGCGCTCAAAATAAAATGCCGTAAATTCCAAAGCTCAATAGCCCGTTGGCGCGGGTACATAAAGCAAAAATCGGTTGCGCAGATAATATGGAGCATATACGAGGAAACGGGCTTTTACGATTTCATGGGCGCTTATGAGGGCAAAGGCGAGGCGCAGGCGAATTTGCGCCTGCTTTACGAGCGTGCAAAGGCGTATGAGGCTCT
>CACZPW010000152.1 GCA_902783115.1 uncultured Ruminococcus sp.
CAGATTCCCGTAATCATCGCCCGTTAATATCCCGTGATTTTTACAGTAGCTTACGCTATCTGCCGCCCAGGGAAAATCATCCTCCCAATTCTCGGCATGAGTATATACCACCCCCGATACCGCAATTATCATGATCAATATCAAGCTTATTGTTTTTTTTAGCATTTCACACGTCCTGCCTTCCCTGAATTTTTCTGTATTTTGCCCGGCCGATCTTATATATGTCGTTCCCCATACAGTCTATGAGCACAACGGCGGGAAAATCCTCTACTCTGAGCTTGCGTACTGCCTCCGTACCCAAATCATCGTATGCTACGACCTGCGCTTCTTTTATGCACTGTGCTATCAGTGCGCCCGCTCCGCCAGTTGCGCCGAAATACACCGCACAGTTTCTTTTCATGGCATCGACCACGCTTTTATCCCTCGCGCCCTTGCCTATCATTGCTCCAAGACCGTTATCGAGCAGAAGCGGCGTATATGCGTCCATCCGCCCCGCCGTTGTAGGTCCGCATGAGCCTATCACCTCGCCCGGCTTTGCGGGACAGGGCCCCGCATAGTATATCACATTATCCGTAAGGTCTACAGGAAAAGCTTTCCCGTTTTTAAAATCATTTACCATTCTTTCATGCGCCGCATCACGGGCGGTATATATAATACCGCTTATCAGCACGCTGTCACCTGCCCGAAGCGTTTTTATTATCTCCTTTGTAATCGGCGTTTTGATATGCTTTACCATAGTTTACCTCCAATGCGGTTTTTTATTCACGCTGAGGCTATTATACTACCTTTTCTGTTTTATGTCAACCGCCGCTTCGAGAGAATCGATCATAATAATGTGCTGTCCGCTTGATTCTGCTTTTTTGTAATTTTTGTCTATGTATGTAAAATCGTTACCGTCAAGCATAAATTCAACCGTCTTTTTTTCACCCTTTTTAAGTCTGACCTTATCAAACCTCTTTAATTGCTTAACAAAAGGCGTTATTGGTGAATAAAGCGTCCTGACGTATAAAAGCACGCTTTCGGATATATCATAATTTCCGGCGTTTGAAACGTCCACGCTTACTCTGATTTTGCCGCCATTCTCCGTTTCAGCTCTCAAATCCGAATATACGATTTTTGTATACGATAGCCCGTACCCAAACGGATACCATGCAGACGGTGAGCTTAATACGTAATCGCGCCCCGGCGCAGACGGCATTCCGGGCTGTTTATAAAAGCTTCCGCGGGCGGAGACCTTGTAATTATAATAGCACGGTATATGTCCGACAGATTTGGGAAACGATACGGACAGCTTTGCGGACGGAGAAACATCTCCGAATATTATGTTTGCAAAAGCAGTCCCGCTCTGCTCGCCGCCGCCCCACGAAAACAAAAATGCATTTACCCTTTTCACTTCCTCAAAAAGCGCCATCGCTCTGCCCGAATACAGCACCAAAATAACGGGCTTTCCCAAAGCGGTCACGGCATTGAACAGCCTGTCCTGTGACGGAGTAAGGGACAGCGAATGCATATCATACCCCTCGGCACAGGTCACCTCTTTATCGTCGATCGTATCTCCCGCGACGCCTCCGCCCTCTGCGGCGGTATCGCCCAGCACAAGAAAAACAATATCCGAAAGCTTTGCTTTCTCCACCGCCTCGGCTATCATTCCGTCCGTTCCCGATATGGAGTTACAGCCCTTTGCGTATAAAACCCGTTCCTCCCCGAGTCTGTTTACCATTCCGTCATAAAAGCTTACACAGTTTTCGGTAAACTTTATATAATCGCCCAAAAAGCTGTCCTTTGCATTATTGCCTATTATTGCGACTTTGCCCGTTTTATTCTCATCTAAGGGCAATATCCCGTCGTTTTTGAGCATCAGTATTGCTTCCTCGTCAAGCTTTAATGCAAGATCAACGGCTTTTTTGCTATGCAGCTCTTTTACCCGTTCGGGTATCGTATACGGATTTTCAAAAAGCCCAAGTCTGAATTTTAAAGTAAGAATATTCAAGACCGCCTCGTCAATAAGCTTTATATCGACATCACCGCTGACTACAGCCTCTTTAAGTCTCTCACCGTAGCCGAATATTACCGGCGCTTCGATATCGACTCCCGCCTTC
>CACZPW010000153.1 GCA_902783115.1 uncultured Ruminococcus sp.
CGATATTTCAGTCAGCGGCAGACATATCGCTGTTTTTTTACGAGCTGTTTTGCTTTTTCAAGTCTGCGGCGGCGGATAAACGCTGAAATCCCACCTTTTTGGTATTCGCCCATAAGCTTATATAGCTTTGTTCAGCTTATATTAAATTCCTTGCAAAGACGCTTCTATGGATATTGGCCCGCAGATTTTGCGTATATGCGAAAAAGAATTTTTAAATTGGAATATATATTGTAACCGTAGTATATTTATCGGGCTCAGATTCAATTAAAACACTACCGGCGTCATCATATAAAAGCTTTATGCGGTTTATAAGGTTTTTCAGGCCTATGCTGTTGCCTGAAAAATCTATAGGTGCATTGAGGCACACATCGATCTGTTCCTGTGTCATACCGGCTCCGTTGTCCGTAACAGAAATACAAAGCCTGTTATTATCCTCCTTTGCACATATGAGTATTGTTGCATTTTGATTTTCCTGACATAGCTTTGATGAAATGCCGTGGTTGATTGAGTTTTCGATAATTGGTTGAAGAATAATCGAAGGAACCTGGCAGTGCTCAACCTGGGGTTGAATATCATAGGTTATGTTGATTTTGTTATCATAGCACAGCTGCATCAATTCTATATAGTATTTAATGGACTCTATTTCATTTTTCAGCTCTGTGAATGTTTCATAAGAAGAAACCGTATTTCTTAAAAGCTTCGATAAAATCTGTATTGATTTTGCAATATCATATTGTCCCTTGTTAAGACTGATTATGCGTATGGAGTTCAGAGTATTATACAGAAAATGAGGGCGTATCTGGCTCTTCAATGCGTTCAACTCAATATTCTTTTTCTGTTCCTCCTGAGCCTTTACATCATCAATAATACTGTTAAATTTATCAATTAAAAGGTTAAAGCTTTTGGTTATAATATTTATTTGCGGGCTTCCGGAAAGCTCCAGCTTTTTATTTAAGGATTTTTGGTTAAAGTCCTTCATTTCATCACTGAGTAATGTAATGGGATGTATAAATCTTCTTTTAAGAATTGAATACAGAGCAATCGTCACAAAAATAAACATCAGTGTTAAAATGACAATGAATATTATAAGTCTTTGCGAGTTCTCGTAAAGATTGGTGGTTTTCTTGAATTCCACATACTTAAAGCCCGTATATTTTGATTGATGATGTATACAGATATACTTATCATAATTATAGGTAAACTGTATAAATCCATTTTCTGTATTGTAGAGAGCTATAACATCATCATGGATAGTATACAGCATCTGGTTAAAGGTTTCGGTGTCAGAGGAAGCAAAAATTTTCCCGTTTTGGTCCATTAAAGTTATATTTGCGGTGTCTTTGCCTTTTTGCAAAATATCATTCAACATTGACTCGTCGAGGAAAATATATAGTTTACTCTTATTGGTCTCAAAAATATTGCTACAGCATATTATATAGTCACTAAATGCAGAGTTGTCCGGTTCTTCTGAAAAAAACCATTTATACTCACCTATTTTTTCCGTAGAAAGGGGGAAAGCGATCTGAAGGTATAATATATTATCCGATGTTATATTGGGCATATTGTATGTTACATAGTTGTTTTCACCAAAAATAATCGCAAAGCCTTTAATATGCGGATTGATACCTATGAGCTTGTTTCCGATTGCGGCGAAATCATTTGAAGCGCCGGGATTGTTTAGTATATCAATATATTTTTGTTCATTTGAGTTAATAAGCTCTGTAAATGTATTTATATCGGCTATAATATTAAAAAATGAATAATCTATATCTTTAAGATGATACAATTCATTATTTTCAACATTTTCCGATTGTGATTTGCTGATCAGTATGCTTGATGAAACAGCAAACAGAGAAAATGCAACAATCCAGAAAAAAACTATAAGAATAAGCAGAGTTTTTAACTCATTTTGAAATAATTTTTTTTGCATGGGTTATTGGTCCTTTCTTATTTCAGTAGGCCATTTATTAAAGAACGCCTTAAAGGTTCTTGAAAAGTGCTCATAATTAGGATAACCTATCATTTGTGAAATATCTGTAATTTTAAAGTCAGTGGTTTTTATAAGGCTGGCAGCCTCCCTCATTCTTAAAGCTGTAATATACTTCTTAAACGACATACCGGTAGCAGCCTTTAGCTTTCGTGAGAGCTCTCCGTATTCAAACTGAAACTCTGAGGATAAGAAGGAGAGCGTAATTGGTTTGTTGAAATTTTTGTTTATATAGCTGATGATTTCGGCGATAGGAGAATTATCAGCCAACGAAAGCTTGTTGCCGTACGAGAGAAGATATACAAGTCGGTCATGGAATTCTGTTGCTGATATCAAGGGGGTATCGGCATTGTTATCTGTTTCAGTGGTCTTACCGAAGCGGTTAGTGACGGTAGAGAGTAAAATTTTGTAAAACAGAAGAAGCTGACTAAGTCCCTCCTTATTGATTTTCAATGTCTTAATTTCGTTCAAAATATTCACGCAGTTTGTATAGTCAAACTTATCAAATGAATTTTTAAACTCAGTAAGGTATTTGTTAAAGTCAAATTCGTTGTTATAGTCCGATACCAGACTGTATGGGAAAAAGTGTCTGTCATCCATAATAAAGCTGTAGCTTATTACATCAACGGCAAGAGAGTATTGCTTGAGAAAGGATATACTTTCCTTTCCGTCATATACGCTTCCTACAGAATTCAAGGTTGAATATTCATGTAAGAAAGTTGTTATAAAGCTGAAAAAAGTTTCGGAAAACTGTAGAAAATCCGGAATATGCTCGCGATCAAATATGAATATAAACTCATCATAATTGTTTTGAAAATATTTGATATTGTTATAATTCATCACTATTTCTTCAATATAGTTGCATATCCCGTAATTTAATATTTCCTTGTTCATATTCCACTTAGTGTTTGTGATATTCTGATAATTTAATATTTTCAGAACCCCGATACGCTCTTTGTTTGTGGAGGTTTCTCCAAGCTTACCATTCCAGAACTGTACTTTAAGAGAAAGCCTGTCTGCTTCGCGCTTATTCTTTTTGTTTTCGTGTATGTCAAGAACTGCCTTTCTTAAGATGTTTGAAAAGGCAGTCGGCTCAAAATCGATTTTTAAAATATAGTCATATATCCCAAGTTTAAATGCCTTGGCAACAAGAGAATAATCATCAAAATTGCTCATAACAATGAATTTAAGCTCCGGCTGTAATGAAAGCGCCTCTTTGATTAAGGTCAAACCGTCGGTCTTGGGCATTTTTATATCGGTCAGAACCAAATCAACATGATTGTTTTTTAGAAAATCGAGCGCATCATCAGCATTGAAAAAGCTCCCTGCAAGAGCAATGTCAAGGCTCGGGTAATCAATACTTGAACTGATAAATTTATTTGTTGTTGGTTCGTCTTCAACTATAATCATACTAATCATCTGAATTACCCCCAGCTTATTACAATGTTCAGGTTATTATACCATAGTTTTTTGCATAGTTGAATGATGTTTTTTTTGCCGGCTTGATATAATTTGTGTAAAAATATTAGATTTTTCCAAATAAAAAGTATGCAAATCAGAAATTTTTATAGTTTCATCCTTGACTGATTTTAATCTGCACAGTGCTTTATGTTACCGGATTTTTATGCTATTTTGCACTGTTTGCGGGATTTTATTACCGTAACGGTTTTAAGCCGCTCGAATGGGGCAATACAACTAAAAAAACATATAAAATCAGGAATTTTTTAAAAAAGTATCATCAATATGCAAAAAAACTCATTCATTTTTCAAATTTTATAGTGTAAAATAACCATAATAATGGTGCAGCTATGTGTTTATGTTATGTATTATACAACACAGATGCGTAAGGAGGTAAACAAATGAGTGTAAAAAACAAAACAAATAAAAGTCAAAAGGATAAAGGCAGCGGCTGGGCGTATTTTAAAAGACACAAGCAAATTTATCTGTTTTTGTTACCGGCGCTAGTATTGGTAATTATATTTCACTACATACCGCTTATGGGGTTGAGTGTTGCATTTTTGGACTATGATGTTTTTTTGGGTATGAAAAGCCCGTTTATTGGCTTTGACAATTTCGTAAGAATTTTGACAATGCCGCAGTTTACTCAGGCAATATGGAATACCCTGAAGATAAGTCTGTTGAATATTGCGGTAGGGTTTCCGCTGCCCATAATCTTTGCGTTGCTTTTGAACGAGCTCTCAAAGGGCTTTTTCAAACGATTTACACAAACGGTAAGCTATCTTCCGCACTTTCTTTCGACTATTGCCATTGTCGGAATTGCAACAACCCTTCTCAGTAACTACGGTGTTGTAAACGATATAAGAGTGGCTGCAGGCGGAGAGGGTACCGAAAGAATTTTGTTTTTGACCTTGCAAAAGCTCTTTGTACCAAATGTTATAACTCTCGGTACATGGCAGTCATTTGGATGGAATTCGGTAATATATCTTGCCACGATTTCCGGTATTGATATGGATCTTTATGAAGCTGCAACTATAGACGGTGCGGGTAAGTTCAAGCAAAGCTGGTATATAACCGTTCCAAGTATTATGAATGTGGTAATCATAATGCTGATACTCAGAATAGGTCATTTGTTTGCATCAAACTTTGATTTGATTTACGGCTTGCAGAATGTATATATTGATTTCGAGGTTATTTCAACGCTTGTATACAAGCAGGGTATAACCCAGGGAGATTATGCAACTGCTACAGCACTCAGCTTTATGCAGGGATTTATAAGCCTTGCGCTGGTTATGGGAAGCAACTGGCTTTCTAAAAAATACAATGAAGTTTCTATTATATGATGATTGGAGGAAAACGATGAAATTAGATAAAACACGCAACGAAACATATGGCTATGCAGTCTTTAAGGTGTTTAACATCATCATAATGCTGTTTGTTATAGTAGTAACTCTTTGTCCGTATCTTAATGTTCTGGCTAAAGCACTTAATGACGGACAGGACTCAATGAGAGGCGGAATTTACCTGTGGCCCAGAAAAGTCACTTTTGAAAATTTCAGAGTATTGCTTGCCGACACATCTCTTTATCTTGCAACAGTCGTTACGGTTTTAAGAGTTGTTGCCGCAACGGTTCTCGGTGTTTTGGTACAATTTATGACGGCATATGCGCTTTCAAAAAATCTTAAGGGCTTCAAGATAATAAATATTATCTTTGTTATACCTATGTTTATAAGCGGCGGTCTGATACCGCAGTATATACTTTATTCGTCAATCGGACTTCTTAATAACTTCTGGGTATATGTATTGCCGGGACTGTATTCCTTCTATAATATAATCATAATACGGTCATACATAAACACAAGTATACCCGGCAGTATAATAGAAGCTGCGGAGATAGACGGAATAGGTGAGTGGGGAATGCTTCTTAGAATAATTTTACCGCTGTCAAAGCCTATTCTGGCAACAATTGCACTTTGGATTATTGTAGGAAACTGGAACAACTGGTCAGATACTCTTTATTACATAACCAATTCAGATTTGCACACACTTCAGTATAAGCTTATGCAGACGATAAAAGAAACCGAAAGAATGACGGCTTTAATTCAGGAGGCAGTGCAGAACGGTCAGGATGTAGAGGATATGGTAAATTCAATGAAGGTTACAACAGATTCAATGGTATCTGCACAGATAATAGTAGTAACTCTTCCGATTATTTGTATATATCCGTTCCTGCAGAAGTATTTTGTACACGGCATAACGCTTGGCTCTGTTAAGGGTTAAAAACAGCATTTATTCGGCGGAGACTACATTGTATTTTAGAGAGTCTCATTAAGTGTTGAGCTTTATATAAATGATGTGTATGTCGGATAAATATAAACTGTGTGAAAAGGAAATTGATTATTCCTTTTATATTAAATAATCTAAAATACATTCAATAATGTAAATAAAACATTGAAAGGAAGAAGAAATATGAAAAAGATTGTATCAATTATGCTTGTATTGGCTATGGGGCTAAGTATAGCAAGCTGTGGAACCAAAGAAGGTGGCAGTTCAAGCTCAAATCTTGAAACAAAAGCAAATGAGATCGCAAACGACTATAAAACAATTGACCAAATGCCTGACTTTGTGGGTGACAAGCTTGATGTTACCGTATGGTACGGCTACGGCTCAAACGAGGTGTACATAGGCAAAAAAGCAACGGATGACAAGTTCCGTGATGAAATTGAAAGAGTAACAGGAGTAAGAATTAACGAAAAAGACTCTTTTGATAACGGTGGTTCAACAGGCGATGCAAAACTTGCAAAGATGGTTGCAACAAAGAGTTATCCGCAGGTTGGCGTAGGTATAGAAGCTTCTATTGCCGAAAAGCTTAACGATGCAGGAAAGCTCTATGACCTTGAAGAGCTGGTTCCTAAGTATATGCCTAACTATATGAAAATTATCAATTCTTCTGAGGAAATGAAAAATCAGTTTGAAAGAAAAAAGGTCAACGGCAGGCGCTTGTTCATTATGGGACTTAATGAGAATGCATTTAAGTTCTACGATAAGGACTATACGCCCGAAAAGTATGCAAGCATTATACAGCCTCTTGATTCAAGATCATGGATCTGGGTTCGTGACGATATTCTGAAACAGATTTATCCTAATGCCAAAACTATGGCTGAGATTAAGGATATATATATAAATAACGGCTCTTATCAAAAGGACGACCTCAGAGATGTAGTTATTACAAGCAAAGAGGATTTCAGAGCATTTCTTGAAAAGATAAACGCTCTTGGAATTACGGAAAACGGCAGAAAGGTATGGCCTTTATACACCCATGCAGGTTCAGATAACTGGGATCTTATGACAGTGTTTACATCACCGCTTGCAGGCAAGGGTATAGCAAAGGGTTCATTTGTCAATAATTTCTGCTACTATGACGGCAATCAGGATAAAATCGTAAGGACAGTCGATCAGGAATGGTTCAAGGATATGATGAAGTACTTTAACCAAATGATAATTGACGGTCTTGCATCAAAGGAAGCACTTATTGATTCGGCTGCAAACTTTGACCAGAAAAAGCTTAACGGTGAATATGCCGTTCTTTACGGAAACACGGTTGTTCCGACGGACGAACAGCTAAAGGGTGCCGGCAAATCGTATTCATACAGACCTGTAATGCTTGATATTCCATGCGACTACAATGAATTTGTAAGAGTAGACACGGAAAAGAATATTTTTGGCGGATACGGAATTTATCTGTTTAAGGATACAATGAATGAGACTCAGGTTGAGCAGTTTTTAAGATTTCTCGACTTCTTCTATTCGGATGCAGGCATGAAGTTTGCTCTTTGGGGTTCTGAGAAAGCAGGCCTTTATGAGGAAGACGAAAACGGCAATATGAGATATACGGACGAAAAATTCAAGCAGGCAAGGGTAAATGACGGTGATAAGCAGGTATATGTTGACTACGGCTTATACTCCTTCCCAAGAATAGATGTGTTTATGGGTAACTCTAACGGCTTAAACAACTATAATCCAAAGCTTATATACAAAAACTATGAGACAGAAAGAGTTGCTTCAGACTATAAGAAGATGTGGAATTATGCATACTTTGAGCCATTGCCGGAGTTCCCTGAGCTTGATTTCAACTGGATAATATGGAATTTCCCGAAATATTCTGAAAGCATAAAGAAATTCTGGAATGCAAGACAGAGTACGGAAGACGCAATGAAGACAGTATTTACGGCAACAAATGATGCAGAATTTGAGAAGTATTATCAGAGTATGGTATCAGTCATGGAGACAAACGGATTTGATGCTGCAGCTCTTGAAGAAATGAATAAGATCCTTGAAGAGCAAAACGGCGATTTCTATAATGATTTGAAGAAATGGACGGTTAAATAAATCGACACTATTCGTAAATAAGGATGGTATAGTCATGAATGTAAAGAAAATAATATCATTATTGCTTACATTGACAATCGGTATTTCAGGGGTGGCTGCTGTGGCGGCCTCTCCCGGAACATCGTTGGCAGAAGTGGATTTTTCGTCTTTATCGACAGGGTTTGAATATAATACAAACTATACTTCCGACCAAATGATGGCTATTTATAATAATGATATAAAGAACTACGGTACAAGTGGCTTATATAAGCTTGTTGACGAGAAAGATTACGGTACTTCGCTTCAGGTGTATCCGTCTGCATATAATAATGGTGGCAGCGTAGTAATGCAGTTTCCCGAAAGCGTCACCTCCGGAAGAATTGAGGTTGATGTAAGCTTAAAGATATTGGGATCAACCAGCTTGGTGCGTCATATTCTTGCACCGATAACTAAAAGCGGATCAACAAAGTATGCGTTGGGGTATACTAATGCCTTCAGACGGAATACAAGCAATACTGACACTGATAGCTCAAAATTACATTTTCAGCCGTCTCAGGAAGGGGAAGGGTTTTATCACTTTGTATGCGTATTGACATCTCCGGATTCCGCTTCGAAATGGACTTATGAGATTTACGACAAAACAAATATGGAAAGAGGTCCGTTTTATACGCAGGAATTTTTGAGAAAAACCGAGTCCGGAAACAAACGTTTTGCTTTAGCAGAAGTAGGCGGTTTTTATTTGGTTGGAGATTGGTCTACATCATCAACTTACGGCAACGGCGAAAATGGTATCGAAATAAACAAGGCTGTTGCTTATAAAAGCGATGTTCCGAAAATAACAGATGTAGGAGCATATAACGAAGCAACAAAGTGTCTTACGGTTAAATTTGATAAAGATATTTCCTTTGAACCTTCAAATCTTGTTGTTTCCGATCAAGACGAAAACAAGGTATTTACAAAAGTTACTCGGGAAAAAGCAGACGAATTTACTGTATCATTTCCGTGGGGAATACCGTCTGACGGGAAGTTGTCGCTTACTTTGGAAAATGTAAAATATGAGGATAGCGAATTTGGAATGAGCTATTCTATCGATATTGATGGAGCGTCAAAGGATGATGCGTGTCTGTATAATGCAGCCTTTACTGATAAGAACGGAAACGAGGTTTCAGACATTTCAAAGCTTGATGAGCTTAATCTTTCGTTTGAAAACTACGGCGTAACAGATGATATTCTTTACATGGCTGCCTATAAGAGCGGAATACTACAGAGTGTCAATATAAGTAGTATAACTGAAAACAACAATACCTTGAATATAAAGCTAAACGGCGAAGATGAGGTTAAAGCCTTTGTTTGGAAAGAAAATATGACACCTGTCTTTGGAGCTGTGAGTATCTCGGGCGAGGGTGTGCCTATGCCGCTTTCTGTTCGCGGTGATTTCTATACGGAGGACGATACTGCCGCAGTATGTATAAGCGGAAACGATACTCTGTATGCAAAAGCAAGAATTTCAGGCGGAAACACTTACGAAAATCTCATAGCAACAGTAAATCTTGTGCGCGGAGAAATTAAAGAGCAGATAGGAAGTTGCAGCGTGATATTTAACGGTATTGTATCAAATGTTTCAATCCCGCTCAATGTAAAAGACCTTCTTGAAGGCGATGTTTTGGAGTTTGTCATAAAGGATGCCGATAATGAGTATTTCGTAAAGAAGCTCTATTATAACGACCCGAAATATACCATAGATATTTTATTGGTAGCAGGTCAGTCAAATGCACTCGGACAGTACGCAGACAAGACTTTAAGCGTAAAGCCTGAAGAGGGAACGGTTTATTTTAATACTATGGGAAATACGACCCTTTCAACAACAGGAACGGAAGGCTGGTCCGGTGCTTTAGGCAAGACATGGCATGACAGAACAGGGCACACTGTTTTAGTTGTAAAAGCAGCGTGGGGCGGAACAGGCTTTGAGCTAAAATCAAGCTGCTACGGTTTGTGGTCGCCTGATGCTACCGCAGAGGATTTGGCACAGTGTCATTCGGGCGCTAATAATTGCTATAATGATGCGAAAGCAAAATATAACAATGCGGTTTCGTCAGTTCAGAGCTATCTTGATTCGGGCTACGAAGTAGGAAAGTGTGTATATTTCTGGTTGCAGGGCGAAAATGAAAACAAAACATATAGTCCGGAACAGTACAAAGACGCATTTATGAAAATGCACAATGGATTTATAACAGAATTCGGAACTGAAAATACAAGACTCAGCCTGTGTGGAATACTCCCTGTAAGACTTCAGTCAAGCCCGTCGATAATAGCCGAATCTCTCAAGATAACGGGTCCTCGTGCCGCACAAAGTTATCTTTCAAATGCAAGAGACGATATAATTATGGCGTCGACCGCAACTGAGAATTGGTATTCCAATGCAAGCATAAAGGAATGGTTTGAGGCAAAATATCCGGATAACAGCTACACGAACGGCGAAATGCCACAATCCATAAGCGATGTGTGGAGATCGGATCATGTGCACTATAATCAAAAGGTACATAATGAATTGGGCGAAGAAGCCGCAAATTCAATGCTTGATTATATAGAAGAAAATAAAGAGTGTGAAGGAATAAGCTTGATCGGACAGGACGGAATAAAGCACTATAAGGACGGAGACGAAATAATATTACCTGAAACAAGTGTTTCGCCGTTAATCAATCCCACATCAAGCGCAAAAACGGCAGAATATACGCTTACGGGCAGTGCGGCAGAAATGTCAGAATATAATGTGATAACCGCAAAGCCTGCATTTGAAGGTGATTATTCCGTTTTAACAGTTACACTCGATAGCGGCAGAGTAATGACATTTAAATTGTATTCTCCAATTGTCGATAACAGTATTTCTATTGCTTCTGTCAAGGACAATAAGGCGGCGATATATACGCTTACAACCGATGACGGCTATAAATATACAAACGAATATTTGGACGGAAAGTTTGAAGAGCTCGGACTTGTAGGTACGATGGGACTTATAACTGATGTGCTTGGTACAGACGGAAAGCTTTCGGTTGCCGATGCGCAGGCGCTTGTTGAAACCGGGCGGTGGGGCGTTGCAAACCACACAAAGGCTCACAAGCAAGGAAAATTTCAGGCAAATACTCTTACGGAAGCGGAGCTTGAAGAAGAAATAAACGGAGCAAGAAATATTCTTTTGGGATACTTCCCAAACGAGAAAATAGTAGGTATGTATACTCCGGGTGGCGGATGGAGTGACGAAATTGTAAATAAGGTCAAGGAAAACCACATTGTTTTACGTAGAGCAGGCGGAGGAAACAATGCGCTCCCGATAACCACCGAGAGTATGCTGAAATTAAATGCAAGAGCAATTTTCTCCGATACAGCGCTTGCATCAATGAATTCGTGGATAGATACCGCTATTTCAAACAGACAGTGGGTTTGCGAAATGTGGCACGGTATTGGAGATGATGCATCAAGCTGGGGTGGAAACACAACGGAAGAAATTGCGGACGCACATCTTCAGTATGTGAAGCAGAAAAAGGATGAGGGAAAGCTTTGGGTTACAACCTTGGATGAGGCAGGAATTTATTCTTATCAGATAGCCAATACAAAAATCAGCAAGATCTCAGAAAATGACAGTGAAATTAAAATTTCAGTAACCGATGAGCTTGATGATGCAATTTTTGA
Source organism: uncultured Ruminococcus sp. (assembly GCA_902783115.1). Taxonomy (GTDB): domain Bacteria; phylum Bacillota; class Clostridia; order UBA1381; family UBA1381; genus 12844. The sequence continues at coordinate 11,501 of CACZPW010000153.1, forward strand.
TTCCGAGCTTACAATAAATGTTACACTTCCCGAGGGCTGGACCTCTGCGACGGTAACAATAAGCGGAGAAGCGGTTGATACTGATTTAAATGACGGAACTTTAAGCTTTAATGTCCCACATGATACGGGTGAGGTATCGATAACTAAAACAATTTGAGAGGATAGAGCATGAAAAAACGATTGATAGGCATTGTAGTATGCCTCAGTATGCTTATTCCGTGTGTAAGTGCATATGCTGATTACACTCCGGGTGCAACATTTCAGACGGTTATTTCAGAGCCGACAGCACTTAGTAAGGATACGGAAGAAATCTTTAATATAGTTCTGGATTTTGACGCTGCGTCGATGACGGTAGGCTATGAAGCATCATCAAATGCAGTATTGAGAGTTGAAACAGACAGGGGAGAAAGCAGTGCTACTCTCAGCGCAGAGGCTGCAGAGACTCAGATTTTGCTGAAGCCTGAGCTAAGATACGGAGAGAATACAATCAAGCTATGTGCCAATGATGATATAATAATAAACAGCCTTACATTTAATAAGGTAAACTACTACCCGATTTCCAAACAGCTAAAGCATGTGGTGGATTATACTCCATACGAGAAGGCAATGGAAGATGTGGTGGTTGTAGCATTGAATAATTCTTGCCTGAAGGTTGACGGAGCACTCAGGTATGTTGACTACAATAATACCGATAACGGTGCAAGGCTTCTTGACGGAAAAATTTATCTTCCTGTAAAGGCGTTTGCGGATGCATTCAGCCTTTACAGCGAGGACTATAATGATAACAATAATTATGTATATCTCTCAGATGACAATTTCAGTCTTTACTGCTCATCGCATAACGGCTCTTATTATATCAGAGACGGTATAAAGACATCAGTTAAAAATCCTGTCGTGTACATAAATTCCGTTGCATATTTGCCGGTAAGGTATATTGCAGAGCTTATGGGAATGGCTGTAGAGTATAGTGACGGGTTAGCCATTATCGGCAAAAGAACGGATGTAGGAAATATTATCGATGATCCTTCGTTACTCTCACAGCTTTCTGAGGAAATGCGAGCATTCTCGTTTTCGGAAAGGAGTAGCGGGAGAACATACTATGTTTCTGAAAAATACGGTAATGACGGGAACAGCGGAACTATAGATGCGCCTTTTGCTTCAATAAGCAAGGCGGCAAATGAGGCAACGGCAGGTGATACCGTAATAATTGCAGAAGGGATTTACAGAGAAGCAGTTACGCCGAAAAACAGCGGAACGGCAGGTGCACCTGTAATATACAGGGCGGAGGAAAATGCAGATGTTGTTATTTCTGCAATGGAGACCATATCGGGCTTTGAGAAATATAGGGACAATATATATGTTGCAGATATTCCTAAAAGCCTTGGCGCAGGGCGGAACTTTGTAGCAATAGATAATGAGGCTGTAATTGAGGGACGGCATCCGAATGTAGATACCGGTATAAAAGCAAGATTCTACGAAACAGAGGATACGGATTTTCAAAGAAAGCTCTATCCTACGGTAGGAGATTTGATTTTAACCGAAAAGGATACGGGAGCAAACAGATTTACACTTGAAAGTACAAGTGATTTAAACCGGGAAACCGAAAACTTCTGGAAGGGAGCGACGGTTGTTGCGATGTATTCATCGGGCTGGACCTTGTCAACGGGTGAGGTTATGGAATCCTCAAACGGAAAAATTATTGTACAGCCTACGGCGGCTACCTCTTATGGCTTTAGCAGTTACCAAAAGGAGCCGTTTGAAACAGATTACGGTTTTTTAACAAATCATATAAATACATTGGACAGCCCCGGTGAATGGTACATTGATGGAGAAGAAAGCAAGATTTATATGATTCCTCCTGCGTCTGTTGCAGGTGAAAATCTTGAAATAGAGCTAAAGCAGAGGCAAACTCTTATAGACCTTAGCGGGAAGAATTATATACAGTTTAAAAATATAAACACCTTTGGCGGCGGCATAACGATGAAAGACAGCCAAATGTGCGTTATAAACGGCGGCGAGCATAAGTACATAAGTCACTTTACACTTAACACATCTCCTCATGTCGGAGCTTTGGGAACAACGAATACCGATCCCGAAGGACCTCAGACAAAGGGTGAAGTAGGCGAATATATTTCGGGCAAAAACAATGCATTTGTAAATGCAGTGATAGACGGTTCGGCAGGAGCCGGAATATACACAGCCGGAGCGTACAGTTATATTGATAATAACATAGTTTTAAATACGGACTATGCCGGTATATTCCCTTCGGGAATTACGATCGAGGGTGAGAGGTGGAACATAGAGAATATTGTAAGAGGCGGTCATACGGTTACACACAATACCGTAAAATATGCAGGCAGAGGCTGTCTTTATAACTCACTTAATTCCCGTGAGTTAGACGGCAAAACCTCAGTGTTCCCAACAGTTGCAAACAACATAGGCTATAATGAATTTGGCAGAGGCTGTCTTGTATCCCGTGACGGCGGTGTTGTATATGAGCATGGAATTGTTGCGGGGAATGATACAAAGCAGAGTACTCTTCATCATAATATAGTTTATGACAATGTAATGCAGCGTGCGGCAGAGGATTATACTCTGTTTGCCGGAGTATATCGGGATGCGCATAGCGTTTTTGAGAAATGCTATTCCAATATATACTTTAATACCGATAACGATCCTGATTTTGCAGGCAAGATAGAAGATATGAGAGTAGCATTTTATACCTATACCACAACAACAGGTCCGTCGCTTACAGAAAACTATAACAACATTTTCTTAGGCTTTAGAGCTTATGGACAGGACGGATTTACGGTTGGCGATTATCCGGGCGGAAAGATGTTTTCGGCAGGTGCGCAAAGCAAAAATCGTTTTCTGTACAATATAGAAGAAACAGCATTGAAAAAAACAGTTTTAGCCGAGGACTTTGTTCTTGAAAACGGAGCAGGCATGGAAAACGGTATGATAAAGCTTCCCAATACCGGCGATGCTTTAGTAGCGGATAATATTAACTGCACATCGGGTGCAAAGAGGATAAAACTGAGTTTTACAAACGATAAATATGATTTTGGTATATATTGCTTTGACATTGATGTTATAAAAGACGGCAGAGTTATTTATACCGACAGTGAATATATATCATGCGGCGGCTCTGAGTTGGATGATGTTTGTGAGAAAGTCTTTTATATACCCGAAAATGTGGATACGGGAGCTGATTTCAGTATCCGCATCAGGGCAAAGGATAAAAACAGCGTGCAATTCCAGAAGCTTGTAATTGATGATTATGCCGGCGAAATACCGGCGCCTAAGTTCCCGAAGGGCTCTAAAATCATACCGGCGGGAACGGCATATAATTTCACAGGCAACACAGACCAGCTTGTGTTTAACAGAAAGATAGACCAGACAGAGGAGTTTCGTAACAACGCTGTCTCAAAAATAGGAAATACTACTCTGTATTATGATGTAGATACAAACCGTGTAAATGCTGTACAGGTTATGGTTGCGGTGAGCTTGAATTATTCATACGGTACGCTTTCCGTCTATGCGGATAACGATACTGCACCGCTTTGTACGGTAGATATGGAGAATATGTACAAGGATACTTATCCCGATGATACAGCGTGGAACAGATTAAATGTACGGGCGGAGTTTAACAGGGAGCTGTCCGCAGGCAGGCATATAATCAGGATAGAGTTTAAGAAGAAAAAAAATAACCAATACTTTACGCCTGATTTCTATAATTTTGCATTATATAATACTGAAAATCAATAAAAAAGGAGGGAGAGGTCACTATGAAAAGAAAAGTAACCGGTATAATCTTAGGCGCTTTAATGCTTGTATCAAATATGAGTGCTTTAGCTGCCAATGTCAACTATACCCCGGGTGCGAGAGCGCAGGAGCTTGTTTTTGAAGATGCAGTGGCATTAACCGATGCTCAGGTAAGCGACGGCAAACTTGTTATAAAGGCAGGCGGACGGGCAGATTTTGAGTATATTCAGCAGTTTGAGGCAATGTCTGCTACTGTTAAGTACGAGGCGCAAAAGGATGTAAACCTTACCGTTACAACAGAGCAGGGCGATAATATACGGACGCTTTTTTCAGACAGTACAGAGGTTGAGATAACTTTAAGTCCCGAGCTTAGAAAAAGCGTACAGAAGGTCTCCATAAGCGCAGATAAGGATATTACGATTTCCTCCGTAGCATTCAATAAGATAAATTACTATACCGTTTCAACAGGAAACAAATGCTATGTAGAATATCCCGAATATATGGAGGCTGTACAGGATACGGTAGCGATATGCACAAATGCCAATGCGATAAAGGTAAACGGCGCAATACGATATATTGATTATAGTGACAAAAAGAAGATGCCTGTTGTGGAGAACGGCAGGATGTATCTTCCCGTCAAGACCTTGGCAAGGGCGTTCAGCCTGTATTTTGAGAACTATACCGACTTGGAATATGTGTATTTAAGCAATGATAATTTTGAACTGTACACAACGCCGTCAGAGTCGTATGTAATAATAAATTCCGGCAAGGAAAATATTGCAAGACCTGTTATTTACAAAAACGGAGAAGCCTTTATGCCTGTAAGGCTTGTTGCAGAGTTTTTGGGTGAGAGCGTGGGCTACCGTGACGGAATGGCGGTTATTGACAACAAAATCTTAATGAAGAAGATTTTAACGGATGAGGCGATATTTGAAGAGCTAAAAAAGGAGCTTTCCGAGTTTGATGTATCCGCATCGGTAGCCGGCAATACATACCATGTATCGAAAGCACAGTATGCGTCGGATAGCAATAACGGAAGCGAGAATTTCCCGTTTGCCACGATTTCAAAAGCGGCAGAGGTTGCAAAAGCGGGAGATACCGTAATTATACATGAGGGTGTGTACCGTGAGGAGGTTGCTCCGAGGAATGACGGAACGCCTGCATCGCCTATAACCTTTAAAGCGGCGGCGGGCGAAAAGGTTCAGATTTCCGCAATGGATCAGATTTCGGACTTCAGGCATTATAAGGATAATATCTGGTGCGTGGTTGTTCCCAAGAGCTTAGGAGCGGGGCATGACTTTGTAGCGATAGACGGTGTAGCGGTAAATGAGGGCAGGCATCCCAATTCCGACACACATCCTATTGCAAGAGCGTATGACAAGGGCGATCCGGAATATGAGCGAAGCCTTTACTGTACCGTAGGCGACCTTATAGTAACCAAGGATAAGGTTGATATGACGAGGGAGAACTACGCTAATGCGGATAATGAGCCTGTTGAGGACATTGAGGTTTCAAGCCGTGTGGACTTAGATCAGGATCAGAAGGATTATTGGAAGGGAGCAAACATTATAGCAATGCACGCATCTGGCTGGACATTATCGCCGGGTGTGGTAACCGCATCTGAGAGAGGCAAACTCATAATAAAGGATTTGTGTCCGGAAGAATACGGATTTACCGGTTATAAAGGAAAATACCCCATGGCTACGGATTTTGGATATTTGACAAACCATTTCAATACCGTTGATATGCCGGGAGAATGGTACATAGATAAATCCACAAATGTTATGTATATGATTCCGCCTGCAGGAACGAGTGGCGAGAATTTAAAGATTGAATTAAAACAGCGTCAGAGAGTAATTGATTTACGGGGCAGAAAATGTATACGGTTTGAAAATATAAACACCTTTGGCGGCGGCATCACCATGAAGGACAGCGAGCTTTGCGTAATAAACGGCGGAGTTCATAGATATGTAAGTCATTTCCTGTTTTCGACGAGTACACATACAGGTGCTTACGATACCGAAATTGACGATCCAAACTGGGCGCCGGGCAGAGGTGAAGTCGGTGAATATGTTTCCGGAAAGAACAATGCTGTTATAAATACCGAAATAAACGGTTCGGCAGGCGCAGGAATTTATATGGCAGGTCTTTATAACTATATTGACAATAATAAGGTGCTGAATACCTGTTACGGCGGAATTTTTCCGGGCGGCATTACTATTGAGAATGAGCGTTGGAAGGATAATGTAACCTCACCGCGAGGCGGACATACAATAATCGGTAACACCTCAAAGTATGCGGGGCGTGCGGTTTATTACAATTCACAGAACTGGAGAAGTGATGACGAGCGTTACGGAAAAACGGCAACCCCGACAATAGCGAATGATGTTTCATACAACGAATTTGCAAAAGGCTGTGCAATGTCCCGTGACGGCGGTGTAACCTATGAGCACGGAACGACAGAGGGTAACGACCTTATGTTGACGCAGTTCCATCATAATATAATTTATGACGATATAAGTCAGGCTACAGAGGAAGGGGACAAAGACCTTGCGATGGTTGTTTACCGTGATAACCATACGGCAATGGAGGAATTATATTCAAACATAGTCTTTAACAGCTCAGACGATATGGAGTTTGAGGGCAGAATTCCTAAGAGCCGGATGTTGTACAGGCAGATCGGCAC
>CACZPW010000154.1 GCA_902783115.1 uncultured Ruminococcus sp.
AGCGTCTTTTGTTTCATTCCAAGCTGTTTATAAATTTTTCCGTATATTTTTCAAACTGTTTTTCTTCATCGCCGTTCATTTTCAGTTGAACTCCGAAAGGCTTTTCGTATATCATATATCTGAGCATTTTAAGGTAATGCTCCATATAGTATAAGCCCTCGCCGCTCCATGCGTAGGTGCCGAACAGCATACACGGCTTTTGTTTGTTTATGACCTTATTTGTAAGTGCGATTATATTCCACAGATCGGCGGGCGCATCGGCGTTTACTGTGTCCGTTCCGAGCATCAGAGCCTTGCATTTGTCGATTTTTTCGGCAAGCTCGTCGTATCTTCCGACGCTTATATCATACATTTTATACGGTATATCGTTTTCAACAAGCAATTTTTGTGCCGTTTTTGCCATTTTACAGGTATTACCGTACACGGAATGATAGAGTATCAGAATTTCACCGGACGGGCTGTCCAAAAGCCGTCTGTAACGGTCTGTAAAATCATCAATGTCTGCGTTGACCGCCATTCCGCTGCCCGGCAAAATACATGAAAGCTTGTAATTTTTTATCACATCGATCGCATATGATACAGACTGCGGCCTTTGGGATAAATATTTGCTGTAATAATCACCCGGCCCCGATGCGGTCGAGCTGAACAGATCGCACGAAAAGAGTACATCATCAAAAAACGTAAGCATGCTGTCGGGCCAGTTGATATAGGGAGTAAGTCTGAACAAAAGTCCGCAAAGCTCCGTCCCGTCCTTGACCGTAATGCTTTTAAAGGAAACTCCCGTATATTTTTCAATAAATTTTAAGGCAGGTGTCGTGGCGACTACGGTTATATCCCTATTTTCTTTTAAAACAGGCTCCAGAGTGCCGATCCTGTTTGGCTCACAGTGGTTTATGACAATATATGAAATATCGGAAAATCCCACCGTTTCACCGACGCTTTTTATGTACTCGTCCGCAAATTCATATCCTACACCGTCTATTAAAATATTTACGTCTGATTTTATAAGATAGGCGTTGTTATTATTTTTTGAGAATCTGAAAATATTATCCCTTATTTTTTCCATCTGTTTCTCCCTGTTTGCACACTATAGAAACCCAATCCTTGCGCCTTGAAACGTCCTCCGCATAAAATCCGTTTTCTAAAAACGCATTTTCAACATCACTCAGTCTGTCAGAAATTATACCCGAGGTTATAAACGTTCCTCCCGGCTTTAAATACTTATTCACCTCGGGCGTAATGGCAATGATAACGTCCGCCACAATGTTTGCAAGCACGATATCGTATTTATCCTCTGCAATGATTTTCTGTAAATCGCTGTCAGTTATTATATCGCCCGCATATACGGTATACCTATCGTCGTCTATTCCGTTCCGTCTTGCGTTTTGATATGCTATATCAACGGCATTTTTATCAATATCCACCGCAACCGCTTTTTTTGCGCCGAGCAAAAGTGCGATAATCGACAGAATCCCGCTTCCGCACCCCAAATCAAGCACCTTCATACCGGGCTTTATATGTTTTTCAAGATTTATAAGGCATAGCTGAGTCGTTTCGTGCGAGCCTGTACCAAAGCTAAGCCCGGGCTCAATATTGAATATGACTCTGTCCGTATCGGAGCTTAAAGTTTCCCAAACGGGCTTTATAAGTATTTTTTCACCGATTTCCATCGGGTGGTAATACTTTTTCCAGTTATTTGCCCAATCCTCCTCGTTTATTCCGTCCGTTTCAATAACCAGCCTGCCGAACTCACCGGAGCTATCCATAGCCTTCATTATTTCAAGCTCGTTTTTTACGGACATCAGCATTTCATGACCCTGCGCGTTATTACTTACATATACGATAACCCTCGTTTCGCCCCGCATTTTTTCCGTAACGGAATCATCTACATAGTCCCAATACTGCTTATTGTTTTCAAGAAAATCGTTAAATTCGTCTTCGTCCTCGATTTCAAAGCCCGTTATGCCGACATTCAGAAGTCTGCCCATGATTGGCTCTATTGCAGCAGGTGCGGTATATATCGTAACCTTAGTCCACTCCATATATTTCCCTCCATAAAGCTAATGGGCTGTTTTTATCAGCCCATTAGATCAGTTATCCAAAAAATCCTTTAATCTTTTTGAACGGCTCGGGTGACGCAGCTTTCTTAAAGCCTTTGCTTCTATCTGTCTTATCCGCTCTCTTGTAACGTTAAACTCTCTGCCGACCTCTTCAAGCGTCCTCTGTCTGCCGTCCTTTAATCCAAAGCGCAGCTTCAACACCTCCGATTCACGAGGCTGCAAGGTCTGCAATACCTCAACAAGCTGTTCCTTCAAAAGCACAAAGCTTGCCGCCTCCGACGGTGCGGGCGCGTCGTCATCGGGTATAAAATCGCCCAGATGGCTGTCCTCTTCCTCGCCTATGGGTGTTTCAAGAGATACCGGCTCCTGCGAAATTTTAGATATTTCCCTTACCTTTTCGACTGACATATTGAGTTCCACCGCAAGCTCCTCAGGGGTCGGCTCTCTGCCAAGCTCCTGCACCATCTGCCTTGAAACTCTTACCAGTTTGTTTATCGTTTCCACCATGTGTACGGGTATTCTTATCGTTCTTGCCTGATCTGCGATGGCTCTTGTTATAGCTTGTCTTATCCACCAGGTCGCATAGGTCGAAAACTTGTAGCCCTTTGTATAATCAAACTTGTCGACTGCTTTTATAAGTCCGAGATTTCCCTCCTGTATCAGATCGAGAAATTGCATACCTCTGCCCACATAGCGTTTTGCAATCGATACAACCAATCTTAAATTTGCCTCCGCAAGACGCTTTTTTGCAAGCTCATCGCCCTCTGACATTCTTTTTGCAAGCTCGCACTCCTCATCGGGCGTCAGAAGATTTACCTTGCCTATCTCCTTTAAGTACATTTTTACATGGTCGTCAATGCTTATGCCTTCAGGGACAGATAAATCCTCAAGCTCCTCCTTGGAAACCTCTATTTCCTCAAGCTCCTTGTCCATATTATCGACAATTTCGATTTCTTCTTTTTCAAGTCTGTCGTAAACCTTCTCCAGCTCTTCGGGCGAAATTTCGACCTCGGCAAACGCATCGGCAATTTCCCTGCGGGTCAATACTCCCTTTTTCTTACCGTTTTCAAGAAGTGTCTTCTTTATGGCTTTTTTTCTTTCCTGCATTTACTGTCCCTCCCACTTGTTTTTCTTATCTTCAAGCTGCTTCTTTTCTCCAAACAGCTGCATAAGCTTTTTTGCATCCGTTTCATTATCTATAAGCATCTGAATTTTTCCGATTTTTATGGTGTATATAAGGTCATATATGACATTCGTATCACCCGTGTATACCTCCATATTGTAAAATACGGACGATGCCTCGTTCATTTCCTCGTCATTTGCACAAAAATCGTTCAGTATTATTGCTTCCTGCGGATTTGTACCGTTTTCGTAGCAATCATAAATTTTTTGTGCCAGGCGTCTATATATATCCTTTGAAAATTCTTCGGGCGAAATTTCCTTTTTTGCGGCGTTATAAAACCGCTTATTTCCGGCAATAAGGCTCAGGAGCCTTTTCTGTGCGCCGATAAGTGCGGGCGGTACGTTATGCACTTTACCGCCTGCTTCAAGACGTTCAGGCCTCCGCTCTGTTACGGCGTTACGCATCCTTATATTGCTTACATACCTGTCCTTTTCGGCTTTTTCCTTGTATCTGCTCAAAACCGCGTCTTTGTTTACGTCCATATCCTGCGCAAGCTTTGTGATGTATGCGTCTATCTCTATAGGATCCTGTACGGTCTTAAAAACGTCGACCGCCTCGTCCAAAAAACGCACCTTGCCGTCGGTAGTTGACGTATCGTATTGTGATTTTATCAGCGACAGCTTGAACTCAGTAGACGGTACGGCTTTTTTGACAGCCTCCTTAAAGCGTTCGATTCCGTTCCTGTTTATGTATTCATCTGGATCCTTTGCGCCCTTTAGCTTGATTACTCTTGACTTTCCGTTCGCTTCATTTATCACGTCTATTGCTCTTAACGCCGCTTTTATTCCCGCCTCATCGCTGTCATAGCAGATAAGTATCTCATTTGCATAGCGCATCATAAGTCTTGCCTGATCGGGCGTTATTGCCGTACCGAGAGTTGCGACAATGTTTTTCACACCCGCCTGATACGTCGAAATAACGTCCATATACCCCTCGCAAAGTATGATTTCCGGCTTCCTCTCGTTTTTTGCGATATTTAACGAAAACAGGTTTTTACCCTTGTCAAATACCGCCGTTTCGGAGCTGTTCAAATATTTGGGTATCTTATATCCGTTTACGTCCTTGTTATTGTGCATGATCCTGCCGCCGAAGCCTATGACATCGCCGCGCACGTTGATTATCGGAAACATTACTCTGTCACGGAATTTATCTATTGTCTTTCCGTCACGTAAAACGGCAAGCGAAGCGTCGGTGATCTCATTCTCCAAATATCCCTTGCCCTTTAAGTAATTAAGCAATGCGTCCTTACTCTTGGGCGCATATCCGATACCGAAGGCGGTAACGGTTTTTGAGGATATTTTTCTGCCTATCAGATAATTCCGGGCGGTCAAGCCTATATCCTTATCCTTTAAGCAGTTATGGAAAAACTTTGCCGTAAGCTTATTTATTTCAAGAATTTTTTTCTTTTTTTCGTGGTTTTCGTCATTGAAATCGTCTTCTTCGGGAATTATTATCCCCGCCCTGTCCGCAAGAACCTTGAGCGCATCGACAAAATCAAGATTTTCCGCACGCATGACAAACTGAACGAGATTCCCGGAAGCGCCGCAGCCAAAGCAGTGAAACAGCTGCTTGTCCTGACTTACATGAAAGGAAGGTGTTTTCTCGTTATGAAACGGGCACAAGCCGCCAAAATCGCCTCTGCCGGACTTTTTCAATGCAACATACTGCGACACATAATCTATTATGTCGTTACGGTTGCATATCTCGGATATAAGCTCCTCGGATATCCTGCGCGCCATTTCATCACCTCCCCAAAAACCGTATTTTGCCTTATAAGCCTTGACATATTCCAAAAAAACAATACATATTTTTTAAAAATCTGTTCGGATCTGTTTCTTACCCCTAATATAATACTCAGACTAAAGCTAAAATTCCTTTATTTATAACAAAAAAAATCAAAAAACTTCCAAAAAAAAGCGGGTATGTTTTATACATACCCATAAATCACTCGTTTAAAACCAAACTTCCGACTAAATCGTTAATGTCTGAAATTTCAAATCTGTTACAATACTCCTCGATTTCACGCTTAACGTCAAAAATCAGATCGGGCTTTATAAACATACCCGTACCCAACGCCACAAGCGATGCGCCCGCTATCATAAACTCTATCGCGTCCGCACCCGACATTATGCCGCCCATACCGATTATGGGAATATCGACCGCGCTGTATACCTCATGTACCATTCTGATTGCAACCGGTTTAACGGCAGGTCCCGACAGTCCGCCCTTGTTATTTGCAAGCACGGGACGCCTTGTGTTTATGTCGATCTTCATACCGAGAAGAGTATTTATTAAGGATAATCCGTCCGCACCGCCACGCTGAGCCGCAAGCGCAATATCGGTAATTGACGTCACATTCGGACTTAATTTTACGACCAACGGCTTAGTTGAAACCGCCTTGACCTCCTTTGTAAGCTCGTACACCACATCCGGATTTGTCCCAAACGCCATGCCGCCGTGCTTTACATTCGGGCAGGATATATTCATTTCAATAATATCAACCGCACTGTTTGAGAGAAGCTCTGCCATTTGACAATATTCCTCTATCGTATTTCCCGACATATTTGCTATGATGTTGGTATCGTATTCGCTTATATGCGGCATCAGATCCTCAACAAAGCTTTCCACGCCCGGATTTTGCAAACCGACGCTGTTTAAAATACCCATTTTTACCTCTGCGATCCTGGGCGGCTTATTTCCGCCTCTTGGGTATCTGGTTATGCCCTTTGTTCCGATACCGCCGTATTCGGACAGCGGAGCGTACTCATTAAACTCATCGCCAAACCCGAAGGTTCCCGACGCCGTTACTATCGGGTTTTTAAATTCAACACCGCAAAAATCAACCTTCATATTCATCAGAGCTTCACCACCTTTGAATCAAACACGGGACCGTTTTTACAAACTCTTAAATACTTGTTTGTACCCTCAAATATACTTTCGCATACACAGACAAGGCACGCGCCTATACCGCAGCCCATACGCTGCTCAAGTGACAGCTGACACTCTATGCCGGCATTTTCGGCAATTTGCTTTACAGCCTTGAGCATGGGCATGGGTCCGCAGGAAAATATAACGTCACACGGGCTGTTTTTAATAAATCCCTCCATTGCGCTTGCAATATATCCTGTATACCCATAGCTTCCGTCGTCCGTACCGACTATAGAAAGCTTTGAAACCTGTTCAAATTCCTCCTCCATACAAACCCTGTCCTTGTTTCTGAAGCCTAAGAACACATTTGCGTTATTGTTAAGCTCCTTTGCAAGCTTAAACAGCGGAAAAACACCGATACCGCCGCCGATTATAAGCGGATTTTTGTAGTTTTTGATATCAAAGCCATGCCCTAAAGGTCCTAAAATATCAATATGATCGCCAACCTCTTTTTGCGATAATTCCAACGTGCCTTCGCCCTTTACCTCAAAGATGAACCGCACCGTGCCGTTACCTGCATCACATATACTTATCGGACGTCTTAAAAACGATTTGCCGCCGCAGCTTATGTGCAGGAATTGTCCGCACGCCGCCTCATTTGAAATATCCGCGCTTTCTACCGTATAATCAAAAACGCCGCTTATTATTTCCTTTTTTGAAATAAGTTTACAATTTTTAGCTTCTTTCATAGCATTCCCCTTTTTATATGATCATAATACCGAGTTTATGTCGTTTTTCATTCTGATTGCCTCACGCCTTGCGGCTTCCATAAAATCCTCTTCCTTCCAATTGCCCTTTTTATATGCGCACATTATCCCCCTTGACGAATTTACTATTGCGCCAAGACCGTCGCCGTTAAAGCACGGCTTTACGCCCTTTGCGCCGCCGCCCTGCGCGCCGTAACCGGGAACCAGGAAATACGAATTCTTCATTATGCTTCTTAACACCCTTGCCTGTTCGGGATATGTTGCGCCCACAACTGCCCCTACCGCTCCGTATCCGCTTTTGCCGACGGTGTTTTCATTCCACTTGTTCACACATTCTGCTATATGCTCGTAAATATGCCTGCCGTCCGATACAATATCCTGAAGCTCGCCCGATGATGGGTTTGAGGTTTTTACAAGTGCAAATATTGACTTATCATACTTGACACAGTCATTAACAAACGGCGCTATACCGTCCGTTCCCAGATACGGATTTACCGTAACCGAATCCACGTCCAATGCCGAAACCTCCGTATCGCCGATGCATACCTTGCCGAGATACGCCCTTGAATACGCCTCCGCGGTCGTGCCTATATCGTTACGCTTTATATCAAGGATTATATAAAGACCTTTTTCCTTTGCATAAGCGACGGTTTCATTGAGCGCCCTTTCTCCCTCCAATCCGTACATTTCATAAAATGCCGACTGCGGCTTTATCGCAGGCACAATATCGCACAATGCGTCAATAAGCCCCTTATTGAACTCGATTATTGCCTCTGCAGCGGCTTTTAAGGTTTTTCCGTATTCGTCAAAATACTTTTTTGTGATATATGAAGGCACATATTCAAGCTTCGGATCAAGCCCCGCAACAGAAGGGTTTGATTTCTCTTTGATTTTTTCAACCAGCAAATCGACCGACATTTTATCTCTCCTCCAAAACTCCGTTATTTACTCTTATTTTTCCGCCTACAATCACAAATTCGGGCTTGCCGAAAAGCTTATATCCGTCATAGGGCGAATTTTTGCTTTTTGACGCAAATTCGTTTACATTTACAGTCCATTCACGATCCGCATCAAATATTGTAATATCCGCATCCGCCCCCTGCGAGAGAGTACCCTTGTCAATATTTAAAATATTTGCGGGCTTGTTTGACATAAGCGCAATAAGCTCGTTTATTGTAAGCTTACCCGTTTTTACAAGGTATGTAATACCCAGCGCAAGCGAGGTTTCAAGTCCCACGATACCGTTTGCGGCAAGCGAGAATTCACACTTCTTTTCATCTGCATGATGCGGTGCATGGTCGGTTATTATGGCATCTATAGTACCATCCTTAAGTCCGTCTATGACAGCAGACACATCATCGTCCGTTCTTAACGGAGGATTCATTTTTGCGTTTGTGTTAAATCCGTCGACCGCCTTTTCGGTAAGTGTAAAATAATGCGGCGCAGTTTCACAGGTGACCTTTACGCCCCGCCTTTTTGCCTGTCTTACAAGATCGACCGTACCCCTTGTACTTACGTGAGCTATATGAACGGGCGTACCCAACGCCTCGGCAATCAGTATATCCCTTGCCGCCTGTACCTCCTCCGCGGCTCTCGTGATGCCCCGCAGTCCCAGATACGTCGACATAAAGCCCTCGTTTATATCGCCTTCGTCCGCAAGTGAAAGATCCTCACAATGCGATATTACCGGCAGATCGAACATATTTGCATACTCAAGTGCGTACCGCATCAAAACCGGCTCGGATACGGGTTTTCCGTCATCTGATACCGCAACCGCACCCGCTTCCTTTAAATCTCCCATTTCGGAAAGCTCTTTACCCTGCATACCCTTTGATATGGCGCCTACCGGATAAACGTTTGCATATCCGTATTTTTTTGCTCTGTCCTTTATATATGTTATAACCGAGGCACTGTCGGCAACGGGGTTTGTATTTGGCATACATACGACCGACGTTACGCCGCCCATGACCGCCGCTTTTGTTCCCGTTACGATATCCTCCTTATATTCAAAGCCCGGCTCCCTCAAATGCACGTGCATATCGACAAGCCCCGGGACAACGTACTTCCCGCTTGCATCTATGACAGTATCCGCCGTATCGGTTATACCGGCTTTGATATCGGCTATTTTTTCATCCTCAACAAGAATATCCGACACCATGTCGATATTATTTGCAGGATCAATAACGTGCCCGTTTTTTATAAGTATTCTCATAATCCGCAGAAATTCCTTTCCATCACTTATTCCTTATTACTTATTACCTGTTACTTTAATTCAGTCCTCCTCTTGAGAGAAGATACATGACCGCCATTCTGATCGCAACACCCGATGTTACCTGCTCGTCTATAACGCTCTGTTCTCCGTCAATAACCGAGGACGACAGCTCCACGCCTCTGTTTACAGGTCCCGGATGCATCAAAAGCGCGCCCTTCTTTGCAAGAGCGAGCCTGTCCTCGTTTATGCCGAAGAATCTGTGATACTCTCTGACGCTTGGAAACAAACCCTTTTTCTGGCGTTCAAGCTGGATCCTCAAGCCCATCACGACATCGGCGTCCTTTATCGCCGAATCCACGTCCGACGTTACCGTAACGCCCAATTCCTCTATTTGCTGAGGCATAAGCGTTGCGGGACCTGCCACATGTACATCTGCGCCCATAGTATTCAGACCGTAAATATTTGACCTCACAACACGGCTGTGATATGCGTCGCCTATGATCGCAACCTTTAAGCCGTTAAAGCTTTCAAAGCTGCCAAGATGCTCATACATCGTAAGCATATCCAAAAGCGCCTGAGTCGGATGCTCGTTCATTCCGTCGCCTGCGTTTATTACGGAGGCAGACACAAGCGGTGCTATAACATTGGGCGCGCCGCTCATACTGTGGCGCATAACAAGAATATCCGTACCCATTGCATTTAACGTTTTTGCCGTATCAATAAGCGTTTCGCCCTTTTGCACGGACGATCCCGACGCCGTTATGTTCGCGGCATTGGCGCTCATGTATTTTGCGGCAAGCTCAAAAGACATTCTTGTCCGTGTGCTGTTCTCATAGAAAAGATTGACTACAGTTCTTCCCTGCAGATGCGGAGTTTTTTTATTGGGCTGTGCAAGTATGAGCTTCATCGTTTTTGCCGTATCCAAAATGTTTTTTATATTATCGGCGCTCATTCCCTTTAAACCAAGTAGATCCTGCTTCATCTTATGCCTCCCTGTTGTGGATCGTAACTCTGCCGATCCCATTATCGGCCGTTATTTCCACATTTATATATTCATCCCTTGATGTGGGAACGTATCTGCCCGTATAATCGGGGCTTATGGGAAGCTCTCTGTTCCCTCTGTCAATAAGGACTGCAAGCTCGATCCTGTCGGGACGTCCCAAATCAAACAGCTCCTCTATCGCCGCCCGTATCGTTCTTCCCGAAAACAGGACATCGTCAACCAATATTATACGCTTACCCTCGATAGGAAAGGCAATATCGCTGCCCTTTACGACAGGATGCTCGTCAAGTTTTGTAAGATCGTCTCTGTAAAAGGTTATGTCAAGACTGCCTACCGGAATATTGACATTTTCAATATCCCTTATGCTTTCCGCAATTTTGTATGCAAGCGTAGCACCCTTCGTCTGGATACCGATGATAACGATATCACCCGCCCCCTTATTGCGCTCGGTTATCTCGTATGCGATACGGTTAATGGCACGTTTTGAGGTCTTTTGATCCATCAGCACGTTTTTAATTTCACCTATAGGCATTTTTAAACTCCTTTTTCAACACATATTTTTATTATTATATAATAAAATATATATTTTGTCTATTATGATAAGGTGTAAAATGCTACAAAGTTACCACTAAATTTTGTAGCATTTACAATAAAATTTCAAAAAAATACACAAAATATGAAATTTATACTTGCAGTATTTGGAATTTTCTGATAAAATGATTACAATATTACTGAAAAACGGTTACATTTATTATAATATATTGTAACACAGAATAAAAACTCAGCCGTAAATCATCGTATTTTATTCGGCGCAGGAAAGGATAAACAAGTATATGGAAAGAACGATTTTGATCATAGAAGACGAAGAAAACATCAACGAAATTCTTGCAGTACAGCTTGGCAGTGCAGGATATAGAACCATAAGCGCATTTGACGGGATTACGGGTTTGGAAATGGCTCTTAACGACAACCCCGATCTTATCCTGCTTGACGTTATGCTTCCGGGCATGGACGGTAATGAAGTGTGCAGGAAGGTAAGAGAAAAATCAAACGTGCCTATCATCATGCTTACGGCTCGTGAGGACGAGGTCGATAAGGTCTTAGGACTTGAGCTGGGCGCCGATGACTACATAACAAAGCCGTATTCAACACGTGAGCTTACGGCAAGAGTAAAAGCTAATTTGAGACGCAGCGCTATCGACAATTTGCCGAAGCCGCAAAATACCGGCGATCTGAATACCATAATGTCAGGCGAGCTTACGATAAATATCGAAAGATATGAGGTTTCAAAGAACGGTAAGGTAATAGAT
>CACZPW010000155.1 GCA_902783115.1 uncultured Ruminococcus sp.
CCGAGAAAGCGCGCGAAAAAGCGGCAAAGGATATTGAATTTTCATACACCGTACCGAAGCTTACGCTCATAAAGGATGATGCACAGGTTAAAGCTATGTCCGCACTTAGCGGCGGTGATACCGTAGCGGTTATGCTTGGCGGAATAGAAACGGAGGCGGCGCATTCTCCGAAGCTCATAGTTGCGCAGTATGAAGGCAATAGCTTAAAGACGGCAAAATTAGCCGATGCCGCAGGTAATTTTACGGCGGGCAATGAATTTGCAACCGATTTTACGGTTGCAGACGGTACTGACAGAATAAAGATAATGTATTGGAATATGGACAGCTATACACCGCTTATAGCTTCATACGAACTAAATTAAAAAATATGAGATTATTTTGCATTTTGCATTCTGCATTTTGCATTTATTAAAAAAGTGGGGGGTGTTCCGCATGAAAAATTTAAAGAAGGGTATTGCATTTATACTGACTCTTGCCATGCTTACGGTAAATACGGGCATTTCGGTAAATGCCGCCCAAAATACGGACGGTGACAGCGAATACTATCCTAAAGTAACGCTTGGCGCACCTGTAAAAGAGGAAGGACTGCATATCATAACAAGCTTTACTCCTGCCGTAAGAAACGGCCGTAACGGGCTTATGTCCGGCGAAAAAGCCGGCGGCGGAAACCCCGAATATATCAATGTAGATGTTGATGATAATTATATGTATGACGCGCCGATTTTTACGGCGGTCGAGGTCACCGTTGAATATTTTGACGATGAAAGAGGCAAGTTTAACCTTACATATAATACTCATAATCCCGAGGAGGGCAAATTCATTGCGAATAATGACCGTTTCGGCGGCTCAACGCTTATTGTAAACCTCACAGGTACGCATGAATGGCTTACGCATACATTTTATCTTGAGGACGCAAAATTTGCAAACCAATTGAGCGCCGGAACGGATTTCAGAGTAGGTATCTGGAGCCCGACGATGGGATCGACCAACGGTGCGGTCGTCTTTGGTTCAATTTCCGTTAAAAAGGTTCCGGTAAGAGAAATTTTTAACTATGAGGGACTGGTTTCCGAGAAATTGGGTAATATTTTTACAAATACGGATGAGATAAAGCTTTACAGCGATCTGAAGGTAAAAACCAATGATACCGTAACGGCGGACATAAAATCAGAGGTTTTTGACGCAAACGGCAAGCTTATATATGAAAACGATCAGAATGTCAACTTTGGACCTGCCGAGTCAAAGAAGGTAGAGTTAGAGCTTGAAAATCCCAAAATATTCGGCATATATACCGTAAAGACAACGGTTAATTCCAGGACGGAAGCCGGGCTTGAGTTTACCAATGAATATACCGATGAATTTTCCGTTTGTGATGTTGTCGATGAGGAAAACGGAAATCCGATGATAGGCTATTGTTCGCAGGTTATGCACCATAAAGGTATTCCCGAGGAAACACCCGGTCTTATAATGCAGGCGGGCGGAACATGGCTGAGGATCGACGGCGTCAGCTGGAACGAGCTTGAAAGGAGCAAGGGCGTTTATACCTTCCCTGAGGAAGCAAGGATATGGGCTACTACCATGAAAGAGCGCGGCATAAATATCATGGGTATTTTCAAGGGCAGAGTGTCATTTTATGATAACGGTAACAACCCATCATCACCTGAAGGTATTGCCGCATTTGCAAAGTATGCAGCATATCTTGCCAATGAATTGAAGGGCTTGGTTGATTGCTGGGAGGTCTGGAACGAATGGAATATCCAGAGCTTTAACCCGTCGCTTGAGCCGCCGGAGGTATATGCCGAGGTTTTAAAGGCGGTGTATACGGAGGTTAAAAAGGTAAATCCCGACGCGATGATCATCGGTCTTGATACCGCAGGATTGCCTCACGAGAAAGCGTCACCGAGCGTGTACGACTGGGTAAAGCGTGTAATGGCGGCGGGTGCCTATGATTATATGGACGCAGTCAGCGGCCACCATTACGACTGGGGCAAAGAAGGCGTGGACGAGATTAAGCTTATCGAAGCCGTAAGAACGCTCAGGGAAATAGTAGGTCAATACGGACCGCAAAAGCCTGTTGTCATTTCCGAAATAGGCAGCTCTACCGCACATGGCGGCACGTCGCTTTTGGATCAGCCCGGCGCACTCGCTATTTACTACGGCATTCTGCGCTCATACGGGCTTGCGGATAGAATGACGTATTACTGCTTGTATGACAGGGCTGATGATGCGGATGTTGAGGCGAGCTGGGGATCTCTGTACTGCTGGCAATATAATTACAACACAAACCCAGAAGCAAAGAGGACGCGAAACGGCGCAAAACCGTCATACATCGCAATGGCGGCAATGAACAATTTTGTCGGTGGTACTGCCGATTTTGAGCAGGTGCTTGAAAAGGACAGGACCTATGCCATGAAATATTATAACAGGACTCTTAACAAGACCGTTATAACGGCAGTGGCAGGCTACACGGGTGAGCAGGAGGGAAAAGCAATAAGCTACGATTTCGGTACAAACAGTATAGAAATATACGATATGTACGGAAACAAGGTCTCCGACCTTACCTCTGACGACGGTACATATACCTTCTATGTAAACAGACAGCCTATTTACATCATCGGCGATATAAATAGATTTGAGCTTGCCGGTGACGGAAAAGCGATAGTTACCTCAGATAAGGGCGAAAAAAACTCAATAGCGGGGGATGTTGTTGAGTTTACATATACAAAGCATACGGATAAGGAGCTTACGATCTCCTGTGACCTTCCCGATTCCTGTGAGCTTGTGGAACAGCCCGTATTTGAAGGCAATACCGCAAAGGTTAAAATAAGGATTTTAAATAATAACGGAGATGTAAGATTTACGACGAATATATCATCGGATTCGGGTGCGCTGATGTATTCGCAAAATCACAAGATAATTTTGGGTGATTCGGTAAAGGTGGATATAACCTCCGGGCAATTTATACACAACTCAAACCATTGGCGTGCCGAGGTCAAGATAAAAAGCCTGTGCAGCTCGCTTACAATGTCGGGCAACGTTAAAATAACGGCTCCCGATGAAATGGTTTATATATCGCCTGAACGTAATTTCGTTCTGGCTCCCGGTCAGGAGGTAGTTTTCTATTATCCCATACCCGAAAAAACCATTCAGAATATTATGAATATAACGGCGGTTATCGAGTGCAGTAACGGCGAAACGATCACAAAGGATGCGGCGCTTGATTTCACATCTGCGGCATATACCAAAAAACCGCCAAAAATAGACGGAATACTCGAACAGGGCGAGTGGAATTCCGTATGGGTAGGAGCCGATCAGAAAAAGGACGTAGTGCAGATCACTGATTGGCGCGGTCCGACCGACCTGTCATTCGGCGGCGTTATGCAGTGGGATGAAAACAATTTCTACCTTGCGGCGGTAGTGAACGATGATTATCATTCCGTAATATATACACCGTCGGGCGCGAAGAATATGTGGCGCGGAGACAGTATTCAGTTTGGTATAGATGATCATCTTGAGATAAATGCCGCGGACAAGGTTCGATTTACCGAAATAGCCATTGCCCAGGTACCCGATGAAGGTGATGTTGCATGCAGATACAAATCCGCATACGATCTTCCGACAGGTGTCAATGTTGACAAAGCGCAGCTTGCAGTCAAGCGTATGAACGGCTATACCGTTTATGAGCTGTCACTGCCGTGGTCGGAGGTGTTCTATGACGGATATGTACCCAATCCGGACATACCGTATCATTTTTCGCTCATGGCAAACGATAACGACGGTCAGGGCAGACGCGGCTGGATAGAGTACTGTTCGGGAATAGGCACACATAAGGACGTAACGCTGTTCGGAACAATGAATCTTTTGAAAACCAGATAGGTCGGTATATTGGGAGGTATTATTATAATGAAGATAAAGAAAATTACAGCCTTGGTATCCGCTCTTGCTATTGCGATAACAAATTCCGCCATAGTTCCCGCAGTGCTTGCAGAGGACGACGCGGCGGAAAGTAACGGTTTTTTTGAGGATTTTGAGGGCTATGAAGAAATAAGCGACACATACACCCTGGTTGACGCTATGAACGATTTGTATGCGGACGGCTGGAGCGTAGCGGGCGACAATAGTTTTACGGCACGCAACGCGGACGACAAAAATCAGAAGTTTGCCCGTGTTGTCAGTGACGGCGGCAATAAGGTTTTGGAGCTTACTACATCAAAGGCGCTGGGCAGAATGATTGATTCATCAACGCAGACGCCGTCGGGCTCGTATGAAATTTCATTTAAATTCAAGCCCGTTGATATCGGCAAGCCGCAGATGCTGTTTGATTTATCACTCAACAGCTTTGGGGAAGCCGCAGCGACAGCAAAGCATAACATACTTTATTCTTATAACGGTATGAAAATGGGACACCGTATGAACAGCGTAAGCGTACCTATGACCTTGGTCGGCACTCCCGAAGAGGTCTGGTATGATGTTAAGTGCGTTGTAAATAACGACGGAGGCTATTATTCCACGGAGCTTTATAAGGAGGGCGTGCTTGTGGCACGCCGCGGCGGAATAAATTATGCCGGAGACGAAAAAATAGGCTTCTTAAAGTTCAGCGGATTCGGAACGATGATCTATGTAGATGATGTTTCGATAAAGCCCTGCGAGCCGGAAATGCTTATTTATGAGGATGATTTTGAATCATACAAGGAGGTAAAGCCGGCGGCAACACAGCTCGAGGTAGGTTCTGCCGTGTCGGAGGCAAAATCAAGAGAGGGCGACAGCTTCTTTGACGGATATTCGCCCTGGAGAGCGTTAAAGACCTTCGGCAACAATTACGGCTTGGTATATGATACGACGCTTGAAAGTCAGGTAGTAAGACTTGGTGATGACAGCACTACCACAAACGTGCAGGAATCAACGGGTATGATACTGATGGCTTTGGACGGTGAATTCCTCAACAAGGAAACGCAGACAAAGCGCGGAAAGCTCAGGCTTACCTATAAATTCAAGCACTATTCGCAAAACGGCTATGCTTCGGCAATTGACCTTTTAAGCGATTACACCTATAGTGGCAAATGGGACTATCCGCCGCAGCTTCTTATCCAGGAAAAGGGCTTGTCGCGTCCGGCCGTTGCGGGATTGCCGTATCTTAGGACGCTTGAATCGCCGATAAAGATAACCCAGACGACCTGGTACGATGCGGAGGTCATATTCGACCTTATAAACGATGATATTACCGTTACGATAAGAGAGGACGGCACAGGCGCGGAACTCGCACATTTTACACATGATACGAACTGGATAAATCCGGCGTCGGCTCCGACCTTTGATAAGGTAAAGGCGTTAAATTTCAGAGTAATAACCGGAAGTGCGATATATGTTGATGATTTCCGGCTTGAATATTATATAACAGACCCCGAAATTTCGGGCAGCGGTATTGTTATGACGGACTACAGGGGCGAACGTGTAACGGACAGGAATAATGTTCCTGCGGCGATAAAGGAGATAGAGCTCCCGTTCGGATGTGAAATGACGCCGGAAAGCACGAACACCTCAAGCGTTACATTAAAGGACAGCAAGGGGAAATATATAAGCTATACGCCGTCATACAGCGCAGGCTCCTACAAGATGGTGCCGGACGGATTTTTGACTCCGGGCGAAACGTATACTTTGAGTATACCCGGGACTGTAAAAAATACCTTTGGGCGTGAGCTTGGCACGGATTTTGAGTATTCCTTCAAAACGGTTGCGGCTTATCCGGAGCTTATGGCGTTATCGTCGGTAAGCCTTTCGGATCTGGAGAATCTTAAAAACGGCTTGAAGGTAAGTGCCGTGATCGATTATGTAAACACCACCCAAAATGCTATTGGCAGCATGCCGTTCATTGCATATTACGGTGATGATATGCTTCTGGCAACATCAAGTATAAAGCCGGATCAGATAGGCGCGGGTGAAATGGGAACAAAAACCGTTTCCTTTACCGTTCCGGACGATTCGGTGCTTGATACGAACAAAGTGGATAAAGTTTCAATATGCCTTTGGAAGGGATTTGAAAATTCCGCTCCGTACTGTGCCGGCATAGATTTGGGATCCGCACCGTATGCCGCAGGAGTCAGTGAAAACGCGGCATCAAAGCCCGTTATCACATATTCGTACAGTGATTCGGTAATTAACATAAGCGGCAAGGCGGGGAATACGGATAAGTATCTGACAGTACAGATCCTGAAGCCTGGAAATACCTTTGACGAGGCAGGCGCTTCCGACAGCAAGGTATTTTACAGAGCGCAGGTACCTGTAACAAACGGCAAGTATTCGCTTGATATAAGATTTGACACAAAGGGAAATACGGCGTCTTCGCTTGAGAGCGGAGTATATCCGGCGGCTTTATACATTGACGATAAAAAGCTTGATACGGACAGTGTATATATTTGCTCCTATCCCGATTTTGTAACGGTTTTGAGCGATCTTAACGCTGCCGCGTCGGGTGATGATTTTACGGAATTCAAAAATATTTTAAATAACAGGCGTTCGACACTTAACTTTGACAGTGAGCTTTTGGACGGTGTGACTGTCGGTAACGAGATAAGACCGTATTTTGACTATGTAAAGCATAATCCGCTCAGCGTTTCAAACGAAGTCAAAAACATACAGATGTTTGACACCTATGTTCTTATTGACAGACTTAACGGCGGCAAGATAGAAAATATCAGCGGCGATATAAGCGATATGTCTATAGACGACGGCATAAAGGAGCTTTGTGATAACACATTGACAAACGCCGAAAAGGACAAGTATTTTACTTCTCTTATTTCAGGTAGGGGCATAAGCGATCCGGAGGGGCTTGAAAAGAGTATAAGCGAAGCGCTGATGCTGACTGCCGCACGTTACGGAAACGGCTACGGCGAATTAAAGGCGGCTCTTGAAACCTGCGGCTCACAAATAGGTATAAGCGCTCCGATATCCGATTCGGCGTGCAGAGCGCTTATGGGCAAAACTTTCAAGGATGTAAACAACTTCAAGAGTGAATACAACAAAGCCGCATCTTCATCTGCCACAAGCGGCTCAAGTGGCGGCGGAGGTGGCGGAGGCGGCGGAAGCAAACAGCCGGCGGTGGCGTCTGTTCAGCTTTCGGCATCCGAGGCAAACCCGAACTCATCTGAGCTTAAGCCTATTAAAAAGATATTCAATGATATAGACAATTACGAGTGGGCAATGACCGGTATCCTGGCTCTTGCGGACAGGAACATCATAAACGGAGTTGCTGAGGACAGATTCGATCCTTCAAGGAACATAACGAGGGAGGAATTTGCAAAAATACTTATCGGAGCGCTCGGAACGACGGACTATGCGTACGACAGAAACATATTTGCCGATGCAAAGGACAGCGACTGGTTTGTAAAGCATATAAATGTCGCCGCAAGACTCGGAATCGTAAAGGGTATCGGCAACGGGGTATTCGGTACGGGCAATAACATTACAAGGCAGGATATGGCGGTAATGATATATAATGCCTTAAAATACCGTAATGTAGATATGCCGCTTAGCGGATTTAAATTCGAGGACGATTGGCAGATCGCAGACTATGCAAAAACTGCCGTCGGCGCGCTTCACGATATGGGCGCAATAAACGGAGTAACGGAAACGACATTTGTTCCGCAAGGTCTTGCTACAAGAGCGCAGGCGGCAAAAATTATATACAGTGTAATTAAGGGCCTGCAAGGTCAGGGGGGAGATGGTGATTTATGATTAAGGCTTATAAGAGATTACTTGCATTATTAATGGCAATTACAGTATCATTTGGCTGTGTCGTTATGAATGTAAGCGCCGAGGACGATACCGACGTAGCGGCTGATATAGCGAAGCTCCTGACTCAGGAGGATGACGGTATTTCTCCTCAGATACGGAAAATGATGACCGTTCTGAGGGCGTTCGACATAATACCTGATTATTACGACTATAATGTTCCCCTTACATACGAGGTGCCGCGTTCGGATTTTGCGGCGTCTGTTGCAAGAATAATGGGAAAAACCTCATACGGCGGCTCGGAGGTATATTTTTACGATGTACCTAAGAACTATTGGGCGTTTGATGAAATTTCAAACCTGACGCAGATGGGTATCATAAGCGGTTCGGGCAACAAGCTGTTCAACCCCGGCGAGCCTATAACAAAGGCGGCGGCGTATAAGATGCTTCTGTGCGCAATGGGATACGGTCCGTATGCGGAGCGTATGGGAGGCTATCCCACAGGCTATACAAGCACTGCCGCATACATAAAATTATCTGTCGGTGTAGGCAGTGGCGAAAAGGTAACGATGTCGGATATGCTCTATATCCTCTATAATGCGCTTACCGTTAAGATAATGAAGGTGACATCCTCGACCGGTACCTCAATAAAATATGAGGTAAGCGACGATGAAACGCTCATATCGTCATACAGAGATATTTATTATGACGAGGGTACGGTAAACGGCGCAAATTCTATCGTAATAAACGGCGGTACCTTAAAGGATAATGCCGCATTGATAGGCAGCGAGGTATACGACAGCGAAGGTATCAATATGATAGACTACCTCGGCGAGAAGATCGAATTCTTCTACGAGGAAAAGGATAAATCGGGCGATAGAAAGCTTTTGTGGGTAGGTCCCGGGCGCAGGGCGTCATCGGAAAAAACCAAAACCGTTTCGGTTGACTGTGACGCAGAGCTCAATACCAACACCTTCGTTTACACATACCGTGACGAGAACGGCAGAAAGCAGAAGGTCAATCTTGACAGGAGCATAGTGCTTGTATATAACGGCTCCGTTGTTGATTCTGGCTATGACAGGATACTGAATAACAAAAGATATGTGGTAAAGCTTGTTTCAAATAACGGCAAATACACCGTAATGGTGGTCAGGGAATATGAAAACTATGTTGTCGGTAATATAAACACCACAGATTGCGTGATCTACGATAAGAACAGACCGCATGATTCCATCAGCCTCAATGAAGCGGATTACGATACCTTCAGCATCAAGCTTATGGGTAACGACGAGATCCCGTTTGAGGACATAAGGGAAGGAGCAGTTCTCACCGTTTATCTGTCGAAGGATAAAAGGCATATAGAGGTATATGTAAGCTATAATACGGCAAACGGCGTTATTGAATACATAAACAGAAACGACAGCACAAAGATTTCAATAAACGGAAACCAATACAGAGTTGACGACAGAGTGCCGGTAAGCGACTATTCCACAGGCGATGACGTTACGATATATACCAATGTCTACGGCGAGGCGGCGTATATTACGGTAAATACCGGCAGTGCCAAGGGCGCATTTCTCTTAAAGGCTATACTTGACGACAGGGAAGATGCGGATATGTACATCAAGCTGCTTGGCGAGGACAGTAACGTAAGCCGTGTAAAGTGTGCTTCAAACCTCACAATAGACGGTGTGCGGTATAAAACGCCGAAGGAGGCGTATACTGCAATCCTTGCCGGAGAAAACAAGCTGACAGCGCAGTTTGCGCTTATAAAGCAGGACGTAAACGGCGATATAAGGGATATAGACACAACGTTCTATAACAAGGAAACGGAAACCTCAAATTCCCTGCAGATAGACGTTCCGTTCTGGTACGGCGCCGAAACGACGTATACGCAAAGACTTATAAGAGCAAGCGCAAACGCCGCAAGGATCGGTGAAAAGATAGTATTTGACGCTTCTACGAAGGTATTTATTGTGCCGCATGTAACGGATTACGAAAATGTAAGCGATAATGACCTTTGGGTAATCAGCGGTTCAAAGCTTGTAAACGATACTGGCACTTATGCTCAGAGCTATAAGACGGCTGAAAATATCGGTATAACCAAGTACATACTGTTAAAGGCGTATGATCCCAACAGAGTAAATGCGGAAATGCCGATACTTGCACAGGAGATAAGCATAGGTACCGATGATGACCATAATACGGTCGAGGTGCTTGAAGGCTATCAGGGCAACTCACCCGTAAGCATAAAGGCTGATGAGAGCGTTAAGAACCTGTTCACCAAAGCCGGAGTCCAGGCGGGCGATGTTGTAACGCTGACAAAGGACAGCTACGGAAACGTAAAGGGCTGTACGGTGGTATATGATTACAGGACCGGCGAGCATAAGGCAATATCGGCGCTTAATGATATAGTCGGAATGTTTGTCGGATATGCAAACAGCGTTGTGGACAATGTTGTAAAGATAGGCTTTGCAAGCGGTGCAGACTGCGACTTTGCGGTAAATGCAATGTCAAAGCCGGTGCTTGTATATGATACATCAAAGGCAAGAAATGCCATATCGACAGCCACAACAGGCGATATCATTACATACTTGAACGATCCTACAAACTGTTCTACGGTATTCATAGTAACAAACAGAATGCAACCGCAGATGTTTATTGTTTATAGGTAAATATTGGGAAAGGAAAGTGATTTTACAATGACACTGAAAAAAATCTTATGTGTGGTACTGGGACTTGCCGTATGCGTATCCATGACGGGCTGCGGCAATCAGAACAAAGGCAGGACAGAGGACGGCAGGATCGCTATTTCAACAAGCGGTTGGCCCGATCCCGATTCACCGAACTACCCAAAGGCACAGGAGCGTGAGCAGGGCTTTGAGGAGGCTAATCCTGACGTTGATCTGACTGGCGATACATGGACGTTTAATTTGCAGACCTTCTATCCGAAGGCGGAGTCAGGTACTCTTCCTACGATCTATCGCTGTAACTTTACCGAGATACAGAGGATAATAGACGGCGAATATGCGGCGGATATTACCGATGTTCTCAAAAAGAGAGGCTACGAGGGCAAGTTCACAAAGAAGGTTGAGGATGTTATCTCAAAGGACGGCAGGATATATTCATTCCCGATGTCTACTTACATACTCGGTCTTGCGGTAAATATGGATCTGTTCAAGGCGGCAGGTCTTGTAGATGCAGACGGCACGCCCAAACAGCCCAAGGATTGGTTTGAGCTTGCTGAATTTGCAAAGCAGATCAAGGAAAAGACAGGCAAGGACGGCTTTGTAATGCCTACAATGAACAATGCGGGCGGCTGGATATTCACAGTTATCGCATGGTCGTTCGGCGCAGAGTTTATGAAGCAGGACGAGGACGGAAAGTGGATAGCGACCTTTGATTCGCCCGAATGTGCCGAGGCTTTGCAGTTTATAAAGGATCTCAAGTGGAAATACGATGTATTCCCGCAGAATACTCTTATAGACAACAACGGCACCGCAGAATATCTTGCAACGGGTAAAGCGGCTATGATGCTTGCGTCGGGAACGGTAGGTACTCAGATGGCTACCTACAGCATCAATCCCGATTCGTTGGGTATGATGGCGATACCCGCAGGTCCGAAGCGTTATGTAACACTTTTGGGCGGTGACACAAGAGCGATAAGAGACGATGCTACAGAGGAACAGATAGACGCGTGCATAAGATTTTTGGAATATACCGGAAACGGCTATGATATAGACGAGTCGGGCAAGAAGGCATTGGAGGATACAATGCAGCAGAACAAGGAGCACGGTGCCGTTATAGGTATCAGGTCGTTAAGCCCCTGGAACGAAGAAAGCGCAAAGCAGAAATTCCAGAACGAGCTTATCGAAAAGTATGCGAACGTAAGCCCGAACAATGTAAGGCTTTATAACGAGTTTTTGGATGACGAGGACGTTGAAGTTCAGCCCGAAGAGCCTATATGCGCTCAGGATCTGTACGGTGTTCTCGATAACTGCATACAGAATGTTCTGGGTGATAAGAATGCCGATTGTGCCGAACTGTTAAAGAAAGCAAATTCGGATTTCCAGACAAATTTCCTGAATAACTTTTAACGTTACATCATTTAAAAGATGAGGAGGGTATCCAAATGAGCAATAAAAACCGTGGAGAGGCAAAAAGATCAAAGAGCGGTGCGTTTTACAAAAAATCATTTATCACTTCATGGCTTTTTGCAGTGCCCGCCATTGTGCTTATGTATATGTTTATATGGCGGCCTACGGTAATGGGCTTTGTATGGTCGCTGTTTAAAATGAAGGGGTATACGCCTACACATTTTATCGGAATAAAGAATTATGTTGAGGTAATGAACGACACGCAGTTTATACCGCTGTTTATAAATACCTTGGAATATGTGTTCTGGTCTTTGGTGGTTGGCTTTTTGCCGCCGATACTCCTTGCGGTCATTGTAAACGAGATGGTGCATTTCAGACAGAAGATAATGACATTTCTCTATATGCCCGCCATCATACCTGCGATCGCTGTTTCGCTGTTGTGGAAGCAGATGTACGATCCCAGCGATATAGGACTCCTGAACATGATCCTTATAAAGATAGGTATGTCGCCGTATCAGTGGCTCAATGACGGACATTTTACCATATTATGGATAATCGTGTCAATGACGTGGAAGAGCTTCCCCGGTGCGATGCTTTTGTACTATTCGGCATTGCAGGGCGTAAACCAGGAGCTTTACGAGGCTGCCACGATAGACGGTGCCGGAATGGTAAAGCGTGCATGGTACGTTACACGGCCGCAGATAATGGGCGTATTGATACTTAACTTTGTGCGTCAGATAATAGGTGTATTCCAGGTTATGGAACAGCCGCTTGCAATGACGGGCGGAGGCCCCGACGGCGCTTCGGCGTCCTTGGGCTACCAGCTGTACAAATACGGCTTTGTTACGCAAAGAGTAGGTCATGCCATGGCTTTGGGTACAATAATATTTGTAGTGCTTATACTTATGACGGTCTTTTATTTCAGGCTGAATAAGAAGCTTGAAGAGAGTATGTAAGGAAGGAGCAGGTTATGAGTAGATTTCAGGAAAAAACTACGGGATTGCTTACAAACGTCGATTTAAAAGGCGCAAAGGGCAAAATCATATACTGGGCATTTTTTGCAATACTTATTGCGTGCTGTCTGATAACCTTCCTTCCGGCAGTATGGACGGTTTTTACCGCATTAAAGGATCCCAACGAAATATATACAAGTACGAAATTTTTCCCCGAACATCTTTCGTTGGCTATTTTTACCGAACGTATATTGGATTCGTGGAATCAGCTTAAATTCGGGAGAAGTATTCTCAATACATTTTACTTTTCCGTCGTTGCATGGGCTATAAAGCTTACGGTATGCACGTTTGCGGGCTATACTTTCTCAAAGCTCAAGCCAAAGGGAAGTACGGTAGTTTTTGTTATCATATTATGGACAATGATGATGCCGTCGCAAATGCGTACGGTGCCTAACTACATAAGCTTTCTGTCATTCCCGTTTGCGTCGAAATCGGAGTTTGGCATAGGCATAAATTTGCTTGATACGTACTGGCCGCTGTGGCTTGGCGGTGCGGTTGACGCATTTGCGGTCATGCTTTTTAAGAATGCGTTTGACTCGATATCAGATTCGATAGTCGAAGCCGCTACGATCGACGGTGCGGGCAAACTGCAGATATTCTTTAACGTTATGATACCCTTAAGCGTGCCGATAATCATATACGAGTCGATTATGACGCTTTCGGGAGCGTGGTCAAACTTCTTCGGTCCTTACCTTATAATCCAGGACACGAGAAAGCAGCTGCTTCCGGCTAAGATCTTTTTGATTGGTAATGACGGTACTGTCAAGCAGAATACATATCTTATGGGACTTATCATTGCGTCAATGCCGCAGCTTCTGATATTTGCATTTTTCAAGAAGTATATCATGGGCGGTATAAATGTCGGCGGTGTTAAGGGCTAAAATACTGTAAATAAGTCTTAAAAAGACTTTAGCAATGGGTTGTTTGAAAAGTGTAATTTTTAAACAACCCATAACTTTAACTCAAAACAAAAGGAAAATAAAATATGACAAATATAACTGTTGATTTTAAGCAAAAATGTGGTAAAATAAAGCCGATGCACGGGGTGGGACAGCCACCCTTCGGAGGCATGGATTTTTCGTTTATCAAATACTTAAAGGACGCAAATATTCCGTACTCACGTCTTCACGATGTCGGAGGTTGGTTCGGTGGTAATTTGTTTGTTGATATACCCAACATATTCAGGGACTTTGAAGCAGACGAAACCGATCCCAAATCCTATGATTTTGCGTTTACGGATATACTTATCGAGGCTCTTGAAAAAAATGACTGCGAGCCTGTATACCGTCTTGGCGTCACCATTGAAAATTTCCATTACATAAAGGCGTACAGGATATTCCCGCCGAAGGATGTGCAAAAATGGGCAAGGGTATGCGAGCATATAATACGGCATTATAACGAAGGCTGGGCGGACGGTTATCATTACGGCATCAAGTATTGGGAGATATGGAACGAGCCGGATAACGGTATCGACGATACGCAGAATATGATGTGGCACGGCACAAAAGAGGAATTTTACGAGCTGTATAGAGTCACGTCAAAGCATCTTCGCAAGGTTTTCGGAAACTCAATTAAAATAGGCGGTTACGGTCATTCGGGCTTTTATGTTGTTGACAGCGTGGAGGATATTGAAAACTCTATCGGCATAGGTCTGGGAATGAAGGAGAATCCGACCGATTGGGAAAAACGGACGGAGTATTTTATCGAGTTTTTTGACGGATTTATAGATATGGTCGTAAAGGAAAACCTGCCGTTTGATTTCTTTTCACATCACAGCTATGCAACGGTCGGCGCAACCTTAAGACGCCAGAAATATGTTGAAAAGCGTTTGTGTGATGCGGGACTTTCGGACGTTGAAATACACTTAAACGAGTGGAATACCAATGCGCGCGCCAAGGAACGCGGCAGATCGGTAGCCTCAGCAAATGCGGCGGCAATGATGTGTGTTATGCAGAATACAAAAATGGCGCTTATGAACTATTACGATGCAAGGCTGGGCGCTTCCATGTACGGCGGTCTGTTTAATCCGATCACGTACGGGCCGCTGTGCACATATTACAGCTTTAAGGCTTTTGGGAATCTTTACAGGCTCGGAACGCAGGTTGAGGCAAAATGCGATAAAGACGGTATTTATGTGCTTGCGGCAAAGGGTGAGGACGGCGTTGGAGTTCTGATCACAAATACGCTAAGCGATGCGCAGTTAAGCCTTGATACGGACAGAGAGCTTTGCGCGTACTTAATAGACGAAGATAATTTTTATAAGGAGACAGATATTGACACAGCGTCTTTTACGTTAAAAGAAAATCAGGTGCTTTATCTGGAAGGTAAACTATGAAAAACGAAACATTGAACCGTCTTTTAAAACCTGAGTCTGAATTTTCACCGCTGCCGTTCTGGTTCTGGAACGATAAGCTTGATGAAAACGAGATAATAAGGCAAATCAGGGAAATGAACGCTAAGGGAGTAAACGGGTTTGTTATCCATCCGAGAATAGGCATACCGTATGAGATACCGTATATGTCCGGTATTTATATGCGCTATGTAAAGTGCGCCGTTGAGGAAGCGGCGAAGCTTGGTATGAAGGTCATTTTATATGACGAGGGAATGTACCCGTCAGGCTCTGCGCACGGAATGGTGGTAAAGAAAAACTCCGGTTTTGCTACA
The DNA here is from genome assembly GCA_902783115.1 of uncultured Ruminococcus sp. Lineage (GTDB taxonomy): Bacteria > Bacillota > Clostridia > UBA1381 > UBA1381 > 12844. The sequence continues at coordinate 15,500 of CACZPW010000155.1, forward strand.
AGGGGCATACGCTGTGAGGAAAGCCTTGAAAGTGAGCCTGAGCTTGAAGCGGGTGAAAACTTGCTATATACCTTTACCGCAAAAAAGACCGGCGCGGATTCTCTTGATAATATTGAAAAATACAAAGGCGATGCTTTAAAGGACGGCTATGTTTTCATACATTTGATCGAAGGCTTTACACACGGACATATCCGCGGAATACATATAGGCGAGGACGACTGGGAGGAGCCGCCCGCATCGGCGGATCTGTTGAGCTATGAAGCGGTTTCCTGCTTTATTGAGCTTACCCATGAGGTATATTATAAAGCGCTGTCGCAATATTTCGGCACCACTGTTATAGGCATTTTTACGGACGAGCCGTCCGTATTGGGTCGCGGCGAGGATAAGCGAATGAAGCCGTGGACGGTAGGCTTTGCTGACGAGCTTGAAAAGGTAGGAATAAAGCCTATTGATATTGCGGCAATGTGGTATGATACCGGCGATGATACAAAACGTATAAGACAGGCGTATGCAAAGGCAGTTCATGACAGGCTTACCGACAGCTTTTATAAGCAGCTGTACGATTGGTGTACGGCGCATGGCATAGGTCTGGTGGGGCATCCGGGCAAATCCTGGGATATAGGTCTTTTAAAATATTTTCATATCCCCGGTCAGGATCTTGTTTTCAGACGTGTCGCTCCGGAGGACAGTAAAGCTTTAACAGGTGCCGACACAGTCCAGGCAAAATGCTCCTCCGATTCCGCACGGCACAGAGGCAGAAGAAGAAATCTTAACGAGTGCTTTGCCTGCGGAGGAAAGGATTCGATAGAGTGGTCGTTTAATGCCGATGATATGAAATGGACAATGGATTGGCTGTTTATACGCGGTGTAAATATGCTTGTTCCGCACGCATTTTTCTACTCACTGGACGGAGAAAGACGGTTTGGGGAAAGACCGCCCGATGTTGGATTTAACAATATCTGGTGGAAGCATTATGATACAATTTCCGATTACATAAAAAGAATGTGCTTTATGATGACCGATTCCGTCAATACGACAAGCATTGCGGTGCTTTGCAGGGCTGATTCCCTGCCGGTCGATACAGTAAAGCCGCTTTATGAAAATCAGATAGAGTTTAATTATCTTGAGGAGGAGCTTATAAGTGATGGAACATCTACTGTAAGTGACGGCAAAATAAAAATAGCGTCACAGTGCTACGATACCCTCATAGCAGAGGATATTTCAATGCTGAGCCCTGAAATTAAAAAGCTTACAAAATGCGGCGTCAAGGTAATAGTGTATAATCCCGGCGGTGCAGAGGTTGATAGCGGTATTATCTCCGTGCAGTCATTTGATGAGATTTTAACATATCTTAAAAAAGACCTTGTGATAATTCCCGAATGCAAGGATTTGAGGGTGAGCCATATCATAAAGGACGGCGAGCATTTTTATATACTTGTAAACGAGGGTGAAAACGCTGTTACGGGTGATGTAACTGTTTTTGCCGGCGGTGAGATATCGGTATTTGATCCGTGGCAGGGTAGGGAGCTTTGCACTGCCGGTCTTTCGCTTGACAGGCGTGAGAGCCTTATAATCTGTGCGGGCAAAGAGCCGACTGATAGGGTGACTTTGCACTTTAAAGAACGGTTTGGCATATCAAAAGCCGAAAAAGAGCTTAAAGATTGGTACATAGACGATAAAAAAACAGAGCTTGGCTCATGGACAGAAAATGAAGCCTTAAAGGATTTTTGCGGAACTGTATGCTACAGAACGGAATTTGAAGCGGATATAGCGGATAGCGCTACTCTTGTTCTTGATATGGGTACGGTTTGCGAACAGGCAGAGGTATATGTAAACGGCGAATATGCGGGCTTTAAATTGTGGGCGCCGTATACGCTTGATATTACCGCTTTTGTCAAAGAGGGGAATAACAGCCTTGAAATCAAGGTAACAAACAGCCTTGCCAATAAATACGGCAATGTCGTATTGCCGTCTGGACTGCTTGATAGGGTTACATTAAAGATATATTAACAAATATACGCTAAAGGAGGGCTTTTAAATGAAATGGCGTAAGATGATAGGTGCAGCCGTTGCGGCTGCCGCAGTTGTGGCAAGTGCCGCGGTAATATCCATGCCGCAGGCGTATGCCGAAACGATAAATACCGATACCGTGTACAGGGAGGATTTTGACGGTTTTGAAAAATTAAACTATTCTCCCACACTCAAAGCATTAAAGGATTACGGCTGGTATGCGGCGGATAACAATACGCTTTATACCGAGGTTGATAGTGTTCCGCCATATAAAACCTATGAAGGCAAGTTTGCGCAGATTGCAAAGGTTGACGGCAGTATGGTACTGGTTATAGCGTCTGCAGGCGAGGGCAACAGTACTCAAAATTCGGATATTCCCAAATATGGCTATGGAAAAACCTTCCCCGGAGCAAGTGCGTGTGAAGCGGTAACAGGCACATGGGAAATAAGCTTTGATTTTAAACCGTATCTATCAAATAAAATGACGCAGTTTGCGTTCACTTTCAATACGGGCGATGAATCGGATCTCACTGAAGCAAGTGCGCAGCATAATATCATAGCGGGCTACGGACAGAGATTTTACCTTGGCTGCCGTGACTATAAGTGGCTTTTGGACAACAGCGTTACACAGGGTACTTTAAAAGCTTCAGACATAGGCGGTGAGGTATGGTATACTGTTAAAACCGTATTAAACTGTGATGCCAGATATTATACGGTAGAGCTTTATAACAGGGCTACCGGTGAGCTTATCGCGCGCAGGTGTCCTATAAGCTATGACAAGGACGAAAACATAAGCTTTATAAAGTTCTCGGCATTGGGTTTTAAGCAAAAATCCTATGTGTTTGTTGATAATATTTCCATAGAAAAAACAGAAAAAAATGCTGTTATATATAACGAAACCTTTGATACGTTTACAAACGAAAGCTATCACGCGGCGGACGGTATCAGAACCGGCACAGAGTCGGAGGATTTTTCGGGTAACAGCTATTTTAAGGGCCATACACCCTGGAGGTTTGATGAAAGTATCGGTAATGACTATTGCTTTGAAGATGATGATACGCTTTCAAGTCAGGTTGTAAGACTCGGCGATGATATAAAAACCGCAGGAACATATGAAAAATCGGGACTTATATATATGCAGGCAAACGAGCCGCTTATAGACCGTAAAACGGCGCCATACAGGGGCATGTTAAAGACAAGCTTCAAGATAAAGCCCGAAACCGTAGCAGATGATTTTTCGGTGAATGTCATACCCGATGCAAACGTTGATATTGCATCAGATGAGAGTGCATTTTTCAAAATAGTAAATCTTAACGGCACTCCCGCAGTTTCGGACGGTGATGGCGAATATGTAAGTCTTGACAGTTCAAAATGGTATAATGTTGACCTTACATTTGACGCTATGGGCGATGCAGCATCGGCAGAGGTGACGGATCTTAGCGGAAACTACGTTGCAAAAAGCTTTGTAACGGGTGATTCGGCGCCCGATGCCATAAAGGCAATAATGCTTGTATCTAAAGGCGGCACGTCCGTTCTGGCAGACGATATCAAGCTTGAATATTCGGACAGGCTGCTTGGCGTAACCTCCGTAACCGTAAACGAAGAGCCGCTTACCTCTTTATCGGATATAACTCCTCTTTCGACCGTAAATGTCGGGATTTGCTATAATAACCAAACTAATCAAACGCTCAACAGCAATGTAATATTTGCATTATACAGCGACGATGCCCTTGTAAACGTGCAGACGGCAGATTTTTCCGTACAGTCATCTTTGCACGGTACGGACTCACAGGCGGCGGAATTTACGGTGCCGTCCGATGTTGATACTGACAGCGTCAATAAAATGTCCGTATTTGTCTGGGACGCTCTTGACGGTATGCGGTCTATGACTCAAAAGACGGGCGAAAAGAAGCGTACAGCCGGAAAATACAAGGATTATGTTGATTTTACCGTCGATATAGAGGACGGACGCGGCGCTGTTATCCTTCAGCTTACGGATACACAGATCGTGGATTCAAAGCAGATCCGTGAGGGAATTGAATATAACCCTGCAATGCCCAAATATTGGCTGCCGCAGCTTATGAATCAAAGGCTGTTCAATGATTTAAGAGAGATAATAAATGACGTAAAGCCCGATCTTATTCTGCTTACGGGCGACTGCGTATACGGCGGCTATGACGATAACGGAACGTCGTTTGTAAGACTTGTTGACTTCCTTGACAGATTCGGTATTCCATGGGCGCCGGTATTCGGAAATCACGATAACGAAAGTAAAATGGGCGCAGATTGGCAGTGTCGCTACCTTGAGAGCCGCAAAAACTGTCTGTTCAAGCAAAGGACGCTTACGGGTAACGGAAATTACAGCATAGGCATTTCTCAGGACGGTGAGTTAAAGCGTGTAATATTTATGCTTGACAGTAACGGCTGCGCTGTAATGAGTGATGAAAGCTTTGCTAACGGACATTCCAAAAAGACTGCGGGCTTCGGTGATGACCAGATAGCATGGTATACCGCAGCAGCGGAAAAAATAAACGCTGATTTTGAAAATATGAAATACACCTTTGCCTTCCATATCCAGCTTGCGGAGTTTGAAGATGCGTTCGCTAAATACGGCTTTTCAAGCAGCGCCGAAAGGAAGGAAAACGGAGACCTTGCTTCGCCTATAAATATTGATACCCGCGAGGATAAGGCGCCTACGGATTTCGGATATATCGGAAGAAAGCTTAAGGGGGCATGGGATCAGGACAGGAGCGTATATAACGGTATAAAAGCCATCGGTGCGGATTCGATCCTGGTCGGACATGAGCATTGTAACAGCGCAAGCGTTGTATATGACGGAATTCGCTTCCAGTACGGTCAGAAAATAGGCGAATATGACAGAATAAACTTCAAGGATTCGGATGGTAATATTACCGGCGCGGTTGCATACGCCACAGGCTACGGCACGCCCGTTCTCGGCGGTACGGTTATGGAATTGTCGGAAAATACGGGCGAGATCGCCAATGCATATATTCATTATTGCAGTAAATAACTTATGGCGCAAAAAGCCGAAGGAGAATATAAAAATGGACGTAAAGAAATTGCTTTCCCGGATGACGCTTGATGAAAAGATAGGACAGCTTGTGCAATTCGGACCATCTATTTACAAGAATTTTGAGGAAATCAGGTGGGATACGTTAAGAAACGGCGAAATAGGCTCATTTATACGGGTAAGAGATCCGAAAATGGGGAATAAGCTCCAAAAATGTGCCGTCGAGGAGTCAAGACTCGGCATACCACTGGTTTTTGCCGATGACATCATACACGGCTATTATACAAACTTTCCCGTTCCTGCGGCTGAAGCGTGCAGCTGGGAACCGGAGCTTGCCGAAAGAACTGCGGCTCTTGCCGCAAAAGAGGCAAGAGCGTCGGGAATACAGTGGACGTATGCGCCCATGGTCGATTTGGCAAGAGATGCAAGGTGGGGCAGAAATTCAGAGGGCGCAGGCGAGGACCCGTATCTTTTGTCATGCTTTGCAAAGGCAAGAGTCAAGGGCTTTCAGGGTGATGATATTTCGGCTCCCGATAAGGTCGCGGCGTGTGCAAAGCATTTTGTGGGCTACAGTGCCTGCATAGGCGGCAGGGACTATAACAGTGTCGAAATGTCGGAGCAAACTCTTTACGATATGTTTCTTCCACCGTTTTTTGCGGCGATAGATGCTGGCGTTGCAACGGTTATGTCGGCATTTCACGATTTTAACGGAGTACCCTGTGCAGGCAATAAATGGCTTATGACCGACGTTTTAAGAAACGAAATGAAGTTTGACGGCGTGCTTATAAGCGATGCGGGCGCAGTTGGGCAGCTTCAAACACACGGATATACCGAAGATGAAAAGGATACCGCAAAAAAGGCAATGGACGCCGGTACGGATATTGAAATGGCAAGCTTTACATACACGCATCATTTAAAGGAGCTCGTAAATGCCGGTGATATCTCAATAGAACGGCTTGATGAGGCGGTATTAAGAGTTCTTGAATTAAAGAACAGACTCGGACTGTTTGAAAATCCGTATGCTGATACGGATATGGCAAACAGTATCGGCGCTACGGAGGAAAGTCTTGCTCTTGCAAGAGAGTGTGCGAGAAAGAGCATTGTTTTACTGAAAAATAAGAATAACATACTTCCCATCAATAAAAAATCAAAAATTGCAGTCATCGGAGCTTTGGCAGGAAACGAAGATGATATGAATGATGTATGGAGCGGAAAAACAAAGAATGCAGTAACCATATACGCAGCGCTCAAGGCTGATAATTATAAGGTGAGGTATGCAAAAGGCTATGATTTAAAGACCGATGAGGTGTTTGTTGAAGAAGCGCTAAAGGCGGCACGGGAATGTGAAATTATTTTGTTCGTGGCAGGCGAGGGCATAAATTATCAGGGGTATATGTCGGGCGAGGCGCGGAACCGTTCCGATATCAAGATACCCAAAATACAGCAGGAGCTTTTAACGGAGCTAAAGAAAACAGGAAAGCCCATAATTGCATATATATTTTCGGGTAGACCGCTTGCTTTGCGAAATGTTGATGAAGCAGTCGATGCGATGCTCTGGTCGGGCGGCTTGGGTACGGAAACGGGCAACGCCGTTATGGATATACTGTCAGGTGACTATAACCCGTCAGCAAAGCTTGTATGGACGTTTCCGACGTCAAGCGGTCAGTCCCCGTACTTTTATAACCATAACAATACAGGTAAACCGCCTATCAGGGAAATATGGTATTCATCAAAATACATTGACGCGCCCATAGGTGCGCAATATCCGTTCGGGTACGGTTTATCGTATACAAGCTTTAAGTATGATAATCTGCGGATATCGGGCGCTAAATTCACTGTTGATGATGTCCTGGAAGCGTCTGTTGACATTACAAATACGGGAGAAGTGTTCGGTGAGGAAACAGCGGAGCTTTATGTAAGAGATGTTGTGGGAAGCAGGGTACGGCCTGTAAGAGAATTAAAGGGCTTTAAAAAGACAGGTCTTTATCCGGGCGAAACAAAAACGGTCACAATAGATGTGCCGGTAAAAAATCTGGGCTTTCATAACGCCGATATGGAATATGTGGTTGAGCCGGGAAAATTTTTGCTTTATATAGGCCCCGACAGCGAAAGCGGACTCAAAACGGAGTTTTTTGTAAAATAAATTTCGGTTTGGAGTGCGGACAGTCGAGGACGCCTGTCCCTACGAAACGCATATTGGTTTGTGCTGTAGGGACAGGCCTCCCGGACTGTCCGCCGCTTGCGGTTTTGGTTACCGTATAAAAAACGGACAATTCGTGAATTGTCCCTGCAAAACGCATATTGGTTTGTGTTGTAGGGACAGGCCTCCCGGACTGTCCGCCGCTTGCGGTTTAGGTTACCGTATATAGCGGACAATTCGTGAATTGTCCCTGCAAAACGCATACAGAATGTATTAAACGGACAGGTGTTTGGCGCCTGCCCGTTTAATATAATAAATGCCGTATTACTATACAAGTCCCAATGATTTGTTCATTGATGAGCCGTACATTTTTTTGAATTTGGAGGGGGATACCCCTTGTTTTTTTGTAAATACCTTTATAAAATATTTGATATCCGTATACCCGACAAGCGCTGACACCTCATCTATCGATATATTTGTGTGTATGAGCAGAAATGCCGCCTCATTCATGCGAATCGTCTGCTGATATGATTTAAAGGATTCGCCCGTTTCGGTCTTGAATTTTTTGCTTAAATACGGAACGCTGTAATTGAGCTGATCTCCTATAACCTGCAAAATATTATGCTCCGCATAGTGGACGGACACGTAATCCTTTATGGTTTCGGAGATAAACGCACTTGTAACATTTCCCGGATCAAGCTTCCGTACCGTAAGCAAAATAACGGTATTAAGCAAATTCCTGGCAATGAGCTTATATTTGTAGTTTTTGTTCTTATATTCGTCACGCAGCATAAGAAAAAGCTGTCTTACCGTTCCTTCGGGGTCGTGGTATATCCCGCTTATCCTGTCGGGCTTTATGCTTTGGGAGTTAATGTTCAATGAAGGATTCTGTATACACTCGTAAAGCGAATTTACCTTTGCCGAGGGGTAGGGAAAGCTGGCGGTAAAAATGCAGTTGATTATCGACAGATCCTCGGTTCCCAGCTTTACGTACTGATGACTGCTCCCCGGCTCTACGATAACATAGTCGTTTGCCTTAACAAGCTCTGTTTTTCCGTCAAGCGTGTGCATTGCTTTGCCGGACAGAGTATACGCTATCTCGATAAACGAATGAGAATGTAATTCGCATTTGGCAAGGTCGGTATGATAAATAATACCGAAATTCCTGTTGTTTATAAGAACAGTATTTAGTTTTTTCATTAAAATCGACCCCCAAACCAATCAAAATTTTTCCAATGCAGTGTCGGATAACAGCCGCTTTATCATCAGCGCTTATCCCAGGGCAATACTTCCCAGTCTTCGGGCGGAGTGCCGAGATCCGGAACGTCCATAACCTTTCCGCCTGCCAATGCTGACTGATGCGCAACAAGACCGGGTATGTTGTATCTTGCGACCTCCCAGATATTTGTGGGCGAAAGCTTACCCGTTTCATAAGCGCGGCAGAAATCGTCTATGAGGAAATGGTGCGTGCCGTTATGCCCGTTATGTATACCTTCATATTCCTTGGGCAAACGCTCCGTCGGCTGAACGGGCGCTGCGTCATACCAGCCTGCACCCGATGCGATCTGCTGTATTGCGTCCTTGTAATCGGTATTTATAAGCTTTGACACCGATTCGGGCTGTATCTGTTCCGTAACGTCTTCCATAATAGTCTTGTGATCGTCCTCGGGATTCCAGCGTGATAAGCTGTGATGTGCAACCGAGAATTCGTAGCCTGCGCTGTCGCCGTAAAATTGAGTTATATACGTTTCGGGCGCAACCCAACCTACACAGCGGTTTTCGCATACTCTTACAACACCGCCGTTTGAAAGCTCCAAAAGCATGGTTTCGTTAGCGAACGGATTGTTGTAGTTATTCTGCCCGTCAGTGCCGTAAATATCAGTTCTTTCGCTGCCGCCAAAGCCGAATGCCACAACCTTTTTTGCATATACTCCGGGCATAGCCGAAAGTATCATAGAGGTTGAATGTGAGGGATAGAAGAACGGCGGTATTCCCGCAAACCGTTTCCAGTCCTCGCCGCCGGAGCTTCTGAAGCTCTGCTCCATATTCCGTATGTCGTGGTTATACTGCGCCTCGCCGTATGTAAATCTGCCGAAGGTACCTTTTGCAAACTCTTTACGGCAGAAGCATGCCGGAGCGCGGTAAAAGCCTGTTTCGCCCATTGAATAGGTAAGCCTTGATTCTCTTACAAGCCGTTCGATTTCCTTTATCTCATCAACCTTTACAGCGCAGGGAACGGAGCTGTAGACGTGCTTTCCCGCTTTAAGCGCTCTTATTACCATTTCGCCGTGAGTAAAACGCTGTGTAAATATTGCAACTGCGTTGATTTCCTTTGACGCAAGCACTTCTTCGTAAGTATCTATTATCTTAACGTCAAAATCCTTTGCGAATTTTTCCGCACGATCTCTTTTTAAGTCGCATACATATACCTTTTCAACGATTCTGTCCGCTTTAAAAAGCGTAACAAAGAACGGGCTGAATCTGCCGCAGCCTATTATTGCAATTTTCATTTTCTCTTTCATTTTATTTTACACTCCTTTTTTTATCAAGTTCTTCCGCTGAAATGCCATTCTTTTTCTCTTTTTTGGGTTTCAAACTGCTTTGTGCTCAGCTTCCAATCCTCGCCGCTGCGGAATTTTTTCTTAAAGCTTTTTTTGAGGATACCCTTTTCTTCGAGATGTATATAGCAAGCTCTGTCACAGGCTCTGCCACAAATGGACGTCCTGTAATAATGCTTCGCGGGCGGATAAAAGTAAATGCTGTCAAGTATTTCCTTTGCTTCCTCGGCGTCAAATTCCGCCGTACCGTTTATAATATCGAGTCTGTTATCAAAGTCGGGGAAAGCGTCGGGCGGCATAAACGGATTTTTACTGCCGTTTCCGCCGTTATAATACACGGCGCATCTCCAGGAATCCACATTCCCGTTCTCGTCTATAGCATGGCCGGGACAACCCTTTATACATTCGCCGCACTTATCGCAGATATGCGGCTCATACATCGGCGTCGGATCAAGCTCCGCATCCGTTATTATAAAGCAATATCTTAAAAACGGACCGTAATCATCATTTAAAACCGCACCCGACAAGCCCCTTTCGCCAAGTCCACAAAGAACGGCGCATTTGTCAAAATCGATCTGATTTTCAGCCGTTATGCCTCTGTAGATATCATTGTAGTCCACTTCCGGGTTTGTTTCGTTTTCCTCGCTCATTATAAGCTGATTACGCCTTTGCGGCATCGCCTCATAGCCGTATTCCTCTATAAGAGTGCTGATTTTTAAAAGCGCAAGCGGCATTACCGTTTCTTCAAGATTTTCAACGCCCATTGTCGTGTACTGATAATATGTCGTACCTTCCTCAACGCCTCTGTATTCGCCTCTTAAAACACGGAACCCGAGACCTATGACCGTTTTTGCGTTGGGGAATATTTTAAACACCGCATCGTCCTTATCAAAGCGTGACGCAGGCGCAAAGCCCACAATATCGGCATCGAATTTAAGGGCAGTATCAATTATTTCTTGTCTCATATCCTGCCTGCCTCCTTTAAATGCTTATAGCATACCGTTTCGCATTTTCTGCCGCAAAGACAGGGTACATATCCAAAATGCGTGTTCGGTAAAAATTTCAGCTTATCGTAGATCGCTTTTGCGCTTTCGCTGTCAAATTTCATATCTCCGTTTATTATCTTTTCACGGTCAGGATCGCCCGCAAGGAAATCCTCTTTCATAAACGGGTTCGATTTATGTGCGCCTCTGTAATAGACGCTGCACTGCCACGTATCAACGCCGTTTTGGTCGATCGCGTGTCCGGGACATGCTTTCATACATTCGCCGCATCCATCGCAAAGCTCGGTCTCTATGGGCTTATCACATTCAAGCGGCATATCGGTTATTATAAATGCATACCTCATGTATGTACCGTATTTGGGAGCAATCACCTTACCGTTAAGCCCTATAGTACCCAAACCGCATGCAACTGCGGCCTTGTTGTAGTCTATTATAACCTCGGGAGCGGGCTTGCCCTCCTCTACGGGACTTGAATATTTCAATTCGTATGTCAGACGTACCTCGGGGGAAGTCGATTTATCGCCCTTTATCCTGAGCCCGGGAACGCTTCTTTGAAGACATGCGTCAAACCCGGCGTTTTCGATGATGCGTGCCATTTTCAAAAGTAAGATCTCAACAAGCGCTTCGTCTATGTATTTAACGCCCAGGTTTATATAATTATAATACTGCACCTTGTTTTCCATCGCATTGTAAAGAGCGTTCGGTATCTTCATTCCGAAGCCTATGATGCATTTTGCGTCGGGCAATATGCATTTGGGATCCCTTTGCGGATCGGAGCCGTCGAAACAGGAAATATCACCTATGCCGCAGGTTGCCGCACCCAGCTCTTTAGCCTTCTGTTTTATAAATTCAGCAGTCAGCATTTGTATTCATCCTTTCTGTAGCTTTAGCTACCTGTCCATTCTCCACGCTTTTTTTGTGCGGAGCGGCTTTTCAAATCTTCCTGCCATACAGCCGCCCTTTTTCTCAAGCATACTCACACATGCACGGATACAGCCTCCGCATTTTGCCATGTTATAGCCGACCCAGCTCGGAAAATATTTTTCAAGGCTTGTATATACCTTCATTATTTCCTTTTCGTTTGCCAAGTCTGTTTTGCCCTCAAGCAGATCGAGCATACCGTCCTTATTTTCGTCAAACACATCTTTAGGAACAAACGGGTTGTAATATCTGCCGGCATGGGTATAGAATGCATAGCAGCGCCACATATCGATATCGCCCCACTCGCATATCTTGCCCGCAAGGTTTACTCTTACGGTTTTTCCCGAATTCAGGGGCGGGATGCATGAGCCGGGACATTCTCTTACGCAGGCGCCGCATTTTCTGCAAAGCGGCTCGCCGTTATACATTTCGTCGTATTCAAGCTCTGCATCGGTAAATATGAACGCCACACGCTGCAAGGGTCCGAATTCCGGCGTGAGAAGCATTTTGCTCCAGCCTATTTCGCCAAGCCCGCAGGCAACTGCCGCAAGCCTGAACTGAAACTGCAGATCGGGCGGCACCTTGCCGGGACCTACCTCTCTTGTAAACTGAACGCTTCTGTGATGGGCGGTCTTGCCCTTTGCGTGCTTGCTGACCTCTATTTGTTCTTCGGGTGACAGGGTGTTGCCGGGACTTCCGTCCATATCAGAAACGATGCCCCTTGCGCCCGTGTTTCTGTAGACTACAGCCTCATAGCCCTCGTCCTCAATAACCTTTCCAACGTGATAGAGAACAGCGGGCGCATATATTTCGTTTATGCCGCCGTATGCCATTGACGGGTACTGATAAAACTGCGTACCCTCCTCAATACCCCGCTGGACTCCTCTGGGTATTCTGAACACAAAGCCTATACAGCTTTTTGCCGTGGGAAACAGCTTTCGCGGATCCATTTCGGGCGGCGCACCCTCAAAACGTGACATGGGCGCTATGCCGCAGTTGTCCGCACCCGCTTCATATGCGGCGTCTTTGATCATTTTACTTGTCAGCATTTTTATAAATATTCCTTTCCGAGGAAATAACTCCGTGAATAGTTCAAAATGCAGAGCATTTTGCACCTTACTTATTCACTATTCCTTATTACCTCTTACCTGTCTTGATTTATCAAGACTTATTCCTCCAGTTTTATAAGTGCAGATTCCAAGCCTGAATATATAAGCCTTTTATCTGTTACGGTTTTGTTTATTTTTTCATTATCCAGAATATACGGATACAGTGTATGAGAGTGATTCGGTTCAAGCAGCTCAAGAACATTGCCCGGAAATTTTTTGTTTTCGATATACGCCTTTAAAATACGCGCAGGATTCGGTGAGACCCGTGTCGCAAGCTTCATGGCGGGGGTGAGCCCCTCATAAAGCTCCGTATCCTCCGGCCTTATGAAATTTGTAATATCAAGGAGCGTTTTTCTGTTTTTGACATCCGATAAATATGTACGGCATATTCCCTCAAAAGCATACCCGTTATCCATTTTCCGTATCTCGTTTTCATGCGATACCAGATTATCGTGGAAAATATGCGCCGAGCAGTTGTTAAGACAACCGCTGTTTGCAAGTATGAACAGCTGCTTGTTGTTATCATCGCACCACGCTTTTAAGCTTCTTATTGCCTCGAAGTCTCTGTTAAGCTCACGCTTTAAGTAGAAGCTGTCAAAATAGGGAGCAACATAGTCCATACCCTCTTTAGTGCCTATTGACATATTTACGGACGCCCTGACATTGATGAGGGGAAAATTATCCTTAATGAATTTACCTATCAAGGGTGATGTGGTTGTAACACCGCAAAGCCCGAAATTGCTTTTTACATAATCGACAGTATCGCCCACGCTTTCAAAAAATGATTTTGACAGACTGTCCGCTCCGTAGCAGGTAGCGTTGAAAAGCAGATTGAGGTTTATCCCGTTTTGGGAAAGAAGTGCAAGATCGTTCATTTTTTGCTTGCTTGCTTCCCATTGAGGAAGATCGCGGGCTATGTATGTCGTATTGCGCCCGTTTGCAAATCCGTCCCAGGCAAAGTATACCTCGTATATGCTTTCCTTGTTTGATATTATCGTTTGTAAAAAATCAGTATCCGGCATAAGCTGGTAGCCGACCGAAAATTTCATAATACATACCTCGCATTTTATCTGTATTATGCTATTGATTATAGCATTTATTTGTGGTATAATGTTTTAAATAATAAAAAATAAATATAAGAAAACAAACTTTTTTGATGTATGGAGCATATTAAATAAAACGGGGAAAATTGATATGGAAGTTCATAATATAAACCCAAATATCCGCTACGCCAGAGAACATAACAATTTCAGGGGCGTGCCGTATGTGAGCAAATGCTACGACTGCAGAATATTTTATATATGCAGCGGAGAGGGCTATGTGACGGTAAACGGCGAAAAATATAATTTTCTGAATAATTACATAATATTTTTTCCGCCCGGGACCGAATACAGATTTACAATAGATTATGATGAAAAAAATTCCGTTCAAGTCCTGAACTTTGACCTGTCCGATATGTATTTTGACAGCCAAGAGCATCTCGGAACGCCGTCAAAGGAGGATTTTGAAGCAAAAAATGTGCCAGAATACGAGCTTCCGAAGGAATTTGCACATATAATAATAACGGAGGATTTTTTCGGGATAAACGAGTTGCTTGAAGAGTGTATAAAGCTTTTCATATCAAAGCCCAGATATTATAAGGAAATAGCGTCGTCAATACTTAAAAAATGCCTGTTGATGCTGCTTACGGAGGAAAATTCGCTCGGAAAAAACAACAAGCTTATAACGGCGGTTTTGGACTATATCAACAAAAGCTATGCGGATACTTCATTGTCAAACAATACTATAGCGGCGCAGTTTAATTATCATCCGTATTATCTTAATAATCTTGTCAGGAATTTTACGGGCAAAACCATACATCAGTATATAATATATTACCGCCTCAGAGTTGCAAAGGACATGCTGCTTACGACAGATTATGACGTTAATTCGATAGCGTGGAGGGTGGGTTTTAACTCCTCCTCGCATTTTATAAGCACATTTCACCGTCATTTCGGGCACACTCCGTATGAGTACAGGCAGTCAAATATTGCGTATTGAGCAGAGTATTTTTTCGCCGGGAAAAATTATCACCCAAAAAGGGAAAAATTATCATATTTAAAAGAAAGCGGCATAATGGTAAAATATATATGTATGATGTTGTGATAAAAAACGGAACAGTTGCAGACGGAACGGGCGGCGGACTGTATACGCCAAAAGCACACCGTTTCCCTTGAAGAAATGGTAAGGAAATGTACATCAATGCCGGCACAGGTATACGGACTTTTCACAAAGGGCGTAATAAAGGAAGGCTTTGATGCGGATATATGCATATTCGATGCGGAGCGTATAATTGATAAAGCCGATTATTCCGATTGCCGCAAACGGTGTGAGGGGCTTTCGTATGTTATCCTCGGCGGTGAAGCGGCAGCCGAAAACGCCGTATATACAGGGATTAAAAAAGGCGGATTTATACAAAGGAGATAAGAATTTACAATAATCTCGGTATCGGGGTAAAGGAGGAACCGTATTCACTTGGATTTTTAATGGATGCGGACGAAATAATACTGTCATCAAGCTCAAATTTCTGTATTGCGGCAACGCATATCGACGGTACTGCCGTAGGCGGAAAGGCGCCGGGGCTTTTAAGAAAAATACAGGACGCGCTTATTGAAGATTATTTAAGATATACAGGAGAATGATAATGAAGGTTAAAAAAATTGATGTTGTGTCAAATACACACTGGGACAGGGAATTCCGTTTCAGCTTTGAAAAAACAAGGCATAATCTTCTGACTATGCTTGATACCACGCTTGATATTTTGGAAAGCGATAAAAATTATCACTCATTTACCATGGACGGACACTCCATAATGATAGACGATTACCTTCAAATGCGCCCTCAAAGGCGTGAGCAGGTAGAGAGATTTATCCGTGAGGGCAGGCTTATAATAGGTCCGTATTACACTTTGCCCGAGGAATTTACGATCTCGCATGAGGCGTTGATAAGGAACCTGATGTTCGGGCGTGAAACGGTTGCAAAATACGGCGGCAGAGTGCCGAAGGTTGCATACACGCCGTCTTCATGGGGGCAGACCGGGCAATTACCGCAGATATTAAAGGATTTCGGTATAGACTATATGATGTTTTACAGGGGCATATCCCATGATGAAGCGCCTGCCGAATATATATGGAAAGCCCCCGACGGGAGCGAGGTAACTGCAAGCAGGTTTGCACTTTATTGCAGATATAACTGGTATTATCAGGTACACAGGGCGGTATCGAGAAACAGAGTATGGTCAAAGGACTATAAATGGGGCGAATTTGACGAAGCGCCGTTCAGACGTGCGGACGGTTTTGTGGGACCGTCGATAAACTATGATTTGAAATCACCCGTTGCAAATTACGATAACAGTAACCTCAAACAGGCAATCATTGATATGCTTGACGAGGAGAAGGGACATTTTACAACGCCCGTATTTTTGGGTATGAACGGGCATGATATTTCCGTAGGCTTTCCCCGTGAGAGCGAGGTAATCAGGGATGCCAAAGAAGCCTTTGCGGGTGATATGGAAATAGAGCATACGAACCTTGAAGGCTTTTGGAAGGATGCGGAGGAATATCTTGACAGGGATAAAATGACGGTTTTGACGGGCGAGCGGCGTTCGTATTTAAAAGAGGGCAAATGGACGTATCTGTTCCCGGGAACGATATCGGCAAGAACATATTTAAAGCAAGCTGATTTTAATGCCTATACCGAGCTTTCGTATATTGCGGAGCCGTTGAACGCCATTGCCGGAAACGACAGTGAGCTGTATTTAAAACGCGGTTGGCAGTATCTTTTATCCAATCACAGCCACGATGCAAACGGCGGTTGTGCGCCGGACTGCGTATGTAAGGATATGGAATACAGATACCGTAAGGCGAGTGATATCGCCGAGATCGTCTCCGAGGACGCAATGGCGCATATCGCCAAGAACCTGTCACCTGACGGGCAGGACAGGAATATCGTACAGATAATTGTATATAACACGCTTCCGTATAAAAGAGATGTTATCACTCCCATTGATATAGAAGTACCCGATACCTTGGGTAAGGGCATAAAAATCGACGGTGTAAGGCTTCAGGTTATCGAAAGCGGAAAATCAAGTATATTTATGGATAATATATGGGACGTTCCGACGATATTGGAAAGCACTCATCACAGATTTTATGCCGAATTCAAGGATATTCCCGCTATGGGCTATAAGGTATTTGAAATAAAAGGCGATACACATAAGCCGCAGAAAAAGGCGGGTATCGCAATGGGGAATACGCTTGAAAACACTGAATTGAAGGTAACTGTGAATCCGAACGGCACGATAGACGTTTTATATAAGGAGACGGGCAAGGAATACAAGGGACTTAATTTCTATACCTCGCAGGGTGAGGTGGGGAATGCGTGGCAGCATAAAAGCCCCGAATTTGACAGAAAATATTCTACCGTCGGCACAAACCACAGGGTATATGTGACCGAAAGCGGAGAGCTGTCGGGTACAATAGTAACCGAATGTGAATTTGAAGTACCCGAAAGCTGTGAGAAAGATCCGAGCGGTATATATACAAAAATACCCATTAAAACAAGCTATACGCTTGATAAGGATTCGGATTGCATAAAGGTCAGGACGGAGCTTATAAATACCGCAAAGGATCACTGGTTAAGGGTGAATTTCCCGGCGGGTATCAGGACGCAGTATTCGTATTCGGACAGCCATTTTGATATTGTAAGGCGTGACATTGCCGTTCCCGATTCAACGGGCTGGGTGGAGCAGGCGTTCGGAATGCAGCCGTTAAGAACATTTGCGGCTGTTACGGACGGTGAAAACGGATTTTCGGTTATGCCCAAGGGCTTGTTTGAATATGAGGTGTTTGACGATATGACCGTTGCTCTGACGCTTATAAGGGCGTGCCGTATAAAGCTTGCGGTATCGGAGGAAAAGGTAACGGAGCTTGAGGACGAGGGCGTACAGTGTCCGGGCAGACAGGTATTTGAATACGCCATTAACTTCAATAACGGTGAAACGGCAAACTTACCGAATAAAGCGGCGGAGCTTTTTGCAAACGTAAAATGCGCCGTATGCGGAAGAGGTAAGGGAACGCTGCCGCTCAAGAACAGCTTATTTGAAATTGATAACAAGAATGTGCATATAACGGCAGTAAAAAGAGCCGATGACAGAAACGGCGTTATCGTAAGAATGTATAATCCTACCGGGGACGAGCAAAAGGTCGGTCTTAAAGGTCAAAGGTGCAGAATGGACGAGAGTCCTGCCGGAGCATTTGACGGCACAGTCGCTGCAAAAAAGATCGTTACGGTAAGGATCGGTGGTTAATGTGTATACAAAGCATAAATGGAACTCAGATACATATTATAATTTCAATTATGCACGGTATTTGCCAAAGGATTTTGATAAAGACAAAAAATATCCCTTGGTTTTCTTCCTTCACGGTGCGGGGGAAAGAGGCGATGATTTAGACGTCGCCGCCCGTAACGGATATATGAAATATGTCCGGGAGGAGGGTAAGGAATATCCGTTTATCTGTATATTGCCGCAATGCCCGGACGGCAAATATTGGGGCTGTTATACCGAGTCACTGCTTGCGTTTTTGGACTACATCTCTGATACCTTGCCGGTTGATGAGCAAAGGATATATCTTACGGGCTGTTCAATGGGCGGATACGGAACGTTTATGCTTGCTATGGCGGATCCTGCGCGGTTTGCGGCGCTTGCGCCGGTGTGCGGCGGCGGAATACCGGCTATGGCGGGATTGGCGGCAAGTATACCCGTATTTATGTATCACGGTGATTGCGATCCTGTGGTGTCCGTTACGGAAAGCGTAAATATGTTAAGAGAGATAAACAGAAGAGGCGGCAGGGCACAGCTTAAAATATGTTACGGAGTCGGGCATAACGCATGGGATCATGCTTATACCGATGAACAACTGATCGATTGGCTTATGTCACAAAGGCGTGAAAAATAAAAAACGTACAAATTATTTTTGGAGTTTACACAAGCTTGGGATATTCCCGAATATAATCAGAGAAGGAGTGGTAGCGGCAGACTTATTTACGGCAAGCCCAAAACTTTTAAGAAAGGAGAAATGCGAATGAAGAAAATCATATTATGCATGGTATTTGCGTTGTGCGCAGCTGCGAGCGCAAATGCGTATGCGGCAGATCCTGTGTATAACGATGCGACCGATACGGTTACAGCTGATGAAAGCGGTATCAAGACCGTTATTATAACAAAAGTTACCGGCGAAAAATTGGAAGACAAAGATATTTACTATATGGATCAGGCATTGCAGGGCTCAACGCTTAATGCGGCATTAGGCTTTGCAATGAAAAAGGATACGCCTGCAGGTACATATAAGATGACGTTAAGATACGACGATCCTACAGCTGAAAATAAAACGATCACGTTCAGTGTTGCAAACCAGGTAAAGTCAGCCGATCTGCTTATGACGCCGCTAACCGGATCGAATCCGCCGGCATTTGTAACGACAGATGCAGTAAATTCATCGGAATATAAGAGTATTAAGGTTGGATTTACAAAAAACGGAGCAACAACATACTTTGGCTGCAATTTATCTGAGTTGGAAGTGTCTGAAGTTTCTTTGTTGGGAGAAGGTGCGTTCCTTGGCATTCAGCTTGACGATGTTACCGAAGCTTATGACAGCATATCAATGTACTTATCAAAGGATGAATTAACTAAGAAGGGGGTAACGAATAATGACTAAATATATACCTCCCGTAGTGGAAATTTGTGAATTTAAGGGTGAAGATATCATAACAGCCTCAAACGCCCTGAGCGACGCTTTGCAGAGCTGGGCAAGCGGCAAACCGGAAGGTACTGCCGTAACGGCACAGGTGGATTATGATAAATTGTATACCTACTACGACTGATTTAAAACAAACTAATTAAACACTCCAGAAACAGGTTTTGCTAAATAAGCCGTGCGGCTATTTCTGGTTTGACGGAAATATCCCGGGCTTTGTGTAAACTCCAAAAACCGAAAAAAATACCACCCGCTATGCGGGTGGATATTTTTTGGGCTTTTAGTTAGCTTTTTTCGGAACGGTTTCCCAATCCTTCAAGAATCTGTCAATTCCCGAATTTGTAAGCGGATGATGAAGCATCTGCTCCAAAACCTTGAAAGGAACCGTTGCAATATTACAGCCTGCGCGTGCGGCGTCGATAACGTGTATCGGATTCCTTACGCTTGCCGCAATTATCTCGGTATCGATATTGTGGGGCTTGAAGATGTCTGCAATCTCCTCAATCAAAATCATACCGTTCGTTCCTATATCATCGAGTCTGCCCAAGAACGGGCTTACAAACGATGCTCCCGCGCGGGCTGCCAAAAGAGCCTGTGCCGCCGAGAAAATAAGCGTCACATTAGTCTTTATGCCCTTGGCGCTGAGGATCTTAACAGCCTTTAAGCCCTCCTCGCACATGGGAATCTTGATAACAATATTCTTGTTGATTCCCGCAAGCGGAATTGCCTCTTCAACCATTTTGTTTGCCTCAAGAGAAATAACCTCTGCGCTGATAGGACCGTTTACAATAGTTGTGATTTCCTTTACTACCTCAACAAAATCTCTGCCTTCCTTGGCGATGAGCGACGGGTTTGTGGTTACACCGCAAATGATTCCCATATCGTTTGCACGCTTTATCTCATCGACATTGGCTGTATCTACAAACAACTTCATTACCTATATCCCCCGTAAAAATTTACTTTGTTTCTTTCTTTGCAGCAGGCTTCTTTACCTCAGCCTTCGGCGCAGCCTTTGCTTCTGCCTTCTTTGCTTCAGCCTTGGGTGCTGCCTTTGCTTCTGCCTTCTTTACTTCAGCCTTTACAGCGGCTTTTGCTGCCTCTGCCTTAACTGCGGTCTTTGCCGCTGTTTTAGCTGCGGTTTTAACTGCCGCCTTTGCTGCTGTTTTAGCTGCAGCTGTTTTTGCTGCTACCTTTGCTGCGGTCTTCTTTACCTCTTTTTTTACAGCCGCCTTTTTTGCGGGAACCGCTTTTTTTACCGCCGCCGCTTTTACTGTCGCTCTCATAAGATCAATAACAGCTGCGTCGCCCTTTAAGGTAGCGCCCTTTTCGATTGCCCTTGCAAGTGATAATTTGCCGCCGATAAGAGAAAGTAAATCAGTTTTAGCTATATCCAATACTGCGTTATTATCTCTGTAATCATAAGGCTCAACTGCAAGAACTCCGTCCTTTACTGCAACATATAATGTACCGCCGCAGTCCTCGTCCGACATTGTAATTTGTAATGCGAAATCAGCAACATTCTTTGCGTCTGCTTTTTCAAATTTCTTCTTTACCGATTGAAAAGCTTTTTCAAAATCCATTTCCGATTTCCTCCTTTCGTTTTTTCGGATAATAATAGTATTACCCGACTTGCTTTAAAATTTACGGGTATAGTATACAACAAATAAAAAACAGTGTCAATTCGTAAATGTGATAAAACATTTCAATATTAAAGCACCGCTTTTGGTTTTTTTACACATCAAAAGCTGTAAAATTCAAGAAAAATATAAAAAAATTTGGTAAAAGCATTGATATTATGGTTAAATTTCGTTATAATAGGTACAATGGTGTAATATGGACTGATTTAAATTTTTACACAAAAAGGAGTCAAACGATGTCAGATAATAATGCTATGGCTGAGCTTTTGTTCCCGGATATCAAGGCGCTGCCAAAGGACTATGAGGAAAAGTATCCTCCAAGAGCCATAAAAGAGGGTGCCGTTGTTACAAGGTTTGCACCGAGCCCTACGGGATTTTTGCATTTCGGAGGTTTGTTTGCGGCGTTTATCGGGAGAACTGCGGCAAAAAGTACGGACGGTGTTTTTTATCTCCGTATAGAGGATACGGACAAGAAACGAGAAGTCGAAAACGGCGCGGAGCTTATAATAAAGGGGCTTAACGATTTCGGGATAGAGA